>JAMOQH010000084.1 GCA_027064085.1 bacterium
ACCAAATTCAGATTCTTTTTTAAGATTGCATAAACTCGAAAAATTTGGAGATAGCTTAAAAAGTTTTAGATTTACAGTAAATGAAGCAAATTCTAAAAAAGAAACAATTATGGGTCTTGAAGAGGGTGTTGCAGGATACGGATTAAGAGTTGTTGCTCCAATGAGCTATAATGGAAAACATATTGGTACTGTAGAATATGGAAGGAAATTTTCAACAGTATTCTTGAATGATTTAAAAGAGTCTCTTGATGGCGAATTTTTTCTCTATACTTTAGATCAAACTAAGGAAAATTATGCTGAAACTAAAGGATTATTAGGAGCAACTTTGGAAAATGATGATTATTATATTGAAAATAATTCATTAGCAAAAATTGCTGAAGGCAAATACTTTTCATTAAAAACAGCAGATCAATTAAGTACTGTAATTATAATTCCAGTAAAAGATTTTAATGGCAATGTAATTGGATATATTAAAAATATTGTATCAAGGAAATCAATTGTTGATAATTTATCTGCTATAAAACGAAATGCAATATTAATTGGTGTTGCTGGAATATTTCTATTAATGATATTTGTATTCTTAATAGTTTCTTCACTTATTAAACCTTTAAAAGGTTTAGTTGATGGAACTCAAAAAGTTGCTGATGGTGATTTGACAAGTAAGTTTAACACAAAACGTAAAGATGAAATTGGTGAACTTTCTAATTCATTTGACAATATGATAGATAAATTAAGATTGGTTATTGGTGAAACAAAAGATGCTACAAAGGTTCTTGATGAATCAGTGGTAATTGTTTCAGAATTATCTGGAAATAATTTAAATACTACAACTGAATTAGCTGATGTTATTGAAAATATGTCAAAAGAAGTTGAGGAACAAGTTTCTTATGTGAAGAAAACAGGTGAAATTGTCGATTCTGTTGCTTATTCAGTTAATGAAATGTCTTCAAATACCGATGGATTAAAGAAATTAATAGCATTAGCTGCAGATGTTGCAAATGAAGGAGCCGGTAAATTAAAAGATGTAAGTTATCAAATGGATTTGATTTCTAAAAATGCAGTAGATACAAGTGAGAATATTCAAAAACTTAATCAAAGCTCAAATGAAATATCTCAAATTATTGGACAAATTTCAGATATTTCAGATCAAACGAATTTATTAGCATTAAATGCTTCTATTGAAGCGGCTAGAGCTGGAGAACATGGAAAAGGATTTGCAGTAGTTGCAGATGAAGTTAAAAAATTAGCTGCTGAAACTTTAGAAGCCGCATCACAAATTGCTGAAATAATTAATTATTTTAAAACAAATATTGAAAAAACAGTAAGTTCAATTAATATTGTAACTGATGATGTTAAGAAAGGTAAAAACTTAGTTGATGAAACAAATATATCTTTTGATAAGATTACTGATTCAATGACTACAAGTATTGATAATGTTGAAGAATTTGCTGAAGGTGTTGTAGGAGTTTTAGGAACTTCCAAAGAAGGCCAAAAAGCAGTGTCAGATATTGTTGAAATAATTGAAAGTCTTGCAGCAAAAATTCAAGAAGTTACTGCATCTGTAATTGATGAAAAAGAAGCTATTGAACAAATGGATGATGAAATGTCGAAATTTAGTGAGTTATCTAAAAATTTAGAAGAAATTGTTAATACATTTAAACTTTAAAAATTTTGCCCTATTAGGGCATTTTTTTTTGCAGATAATTTTATAAAAACTTAATAAATAGTTTGATGATTATTAATATTGAAAGTTTATTATATAGATATTAGAGAAAGTGAGGCGTATATGAATGAAATACCAGAATTAAAAGAAAAGAAGAATTTATTAGGTAAATTCTCAAATGTTTTTATTGAAAGATACAGAGTAGCATATTTAGTCGTAATTGCAATATTAATTGTAGGGGGAATATTTTATCAACAGTTACCAAGAGAGTCGTTTCCAGATGCATCATTTAATGCTGCAGTAATATATTCAGTTTATCCTGGAGCATCGAGTGAGGATGTTGAAAAAATAATTGTTGATCCTATTGAAAAAGCACTCAATAGTATTGATGGAGTTAATAAAATTACTTCCACTTCAAAAGAAGGTCTTGGACAAGTAATAGTACAATATGATTTTGATAAAAATGCTGAAGATATGTTAAGAACATTTCGTGCTGAAACTTCAAAATTACGATTTCCAGATAGTGTAACTGATCCGGAAATAATTGAATTTACAACTTCTGAAATTCCTGTTTTTAGATTTGCTATTACTGGAGATTATGATATGGCAACTCTTAAAAATATTGGTGAAGATTATAAAGAAAAATTAGAAGGAATGAATGGTATAACAAAAGTTGATTTAGTAGGTGGATATGATAGAGAAATAAGAGTTGAATTCGACTATGAAAAAATAAGTAATTACGGACTTAATTTAAGTAGTATAAAAAACTCAATAGATACAACTAATATTAACCTTCCTGCCGGAACTAAATCGTTAAATGATGAGAATTATTCAATTAGAATTAATGAAGAATTTGAATCAATTGAAGAATTAAAAAATTTAGTAATAATGTCAAAAGGAAATACTACTGTAAAATTAAAAGATGTTGCAAAAGTATCAAATTCATATGCTGATGTTGATAGTTATTCAACTCTTTATGTAAAAGTTAAAGGGAAAGATGATCAATCAAATCCAGCAGTTTATTTATCAGTTTTTAGAGATGGTGGAACTGATACTGTAGGAATTTGTAATGAAGTAAAAGAAACTATTGAAGATGGAAAAGGCGTACTTTATCCAAATGATATGATGTTTTATATTACTCAAGATGATGCTGTTCAAGTAGAAGAGGATCTAAATGGAGTAGTAGACAATGCATTTAGTGGATTATTAGTAGTAATAGTAGTATTATTTTTATTTATTGGTTTTAGAGAATCATTAATTGTGGCTACTGTAATTCCGTTATCATTATTAATTAGTATTATTATAATGCATTTTTATGGATTAACATTTAACGAACTTACATTAATGGGTTTTATTATTGCTCTTGGTATGCTTGTAGATAATGCAATAGTAGTAATGGAAAATATTGATAGATTACGAGATGCAGGGTTAAGTAAATTAGAAGCTGCTAAAGCAGGTATTAATCAAGTAGCTCCTGCTGTGTTAGCAGCAACTTTAACCACAGTAGTAGCATTTATACCGTTGACTAGGTTATCAGGTGCAATGGGACAAATGATAAAGCATTTACCATTAACAATTATTTTTGTGTTAGTGGCATCATTTGTAGTATCTTTGGCAATAACACCTGTTTTATCAAGTAGATTTTTATCAGATTATAAAATATCAAAACGTGAAAGGAAAAATGATTTTTTTAGTAATGTTAAAAAATATGGATCTGTAGTTTTAATATTTGTTTTATCACTTTATGCATTTGAAATTGATGGTAAATTTGGAATGGTTGCATGGATAATAGCAATAGTTTTCTCTGGATTAATGTTATTTAAACAAATATATCTTGATAAAAGTTCAGAAAAGTTGGATGAGCACAATTTTATACGAAAATATGAAAAATTTCTTTATAAAATAGTAAAAAGTAAAGGAAAAAGAACTTTAGTTATAGTAGTGAGTGTTATAGTGTTTTTAATAAGTTTAAGTGCAATTCCTTTAGGACTTATTGATTTAGAAACTTTTCCTCAAGAAGAAGCAAATAATTTTACAATTTCTATTGAAACATCTAAAGGTTATTTACTTGAAGATACAAAGGAAGTTGTTAATGAATTCGAAAAAAAATTATTTCAATATGATGAAATTGAATCATATAATACAGACATTGGAAGTATAACAGATAATGAAGCTTCAATAACTGTTGAACTAGTTGATGAAAAATTAAGAGATAAAAAAACAAGTGAAATTATTAATGAACTGTTAATGGATATTAAAAACATACCAGGCGCAAAAGCGAGAATTTCAGAACAAAGACAACGAGGAATGAATGGAGATCCAATTAAAATAGGGCTTCGTGGTGAAAATATGGATGAGCTTAAGAAATATGCTAATATATACTTAGATATTTTAGAGGATATTGATGGTGTTAGAGATCCATATAGTGATGCATCTGCAGGTCTAAGGCAAGTTAGAATAAATATTAATAAAGAAAAAGCAGCAAACTTAGGATTAAATACTTATAGTATTTCAAATGATTTAAGAAACAGTTTAAATGGTACAAAATTAGGTGTATACAAAGGTGAAAGCGATGAAATAGATATAGTTGGATATGTAAATAATGAAAGAATTAATAGTATTAAAGATTTTGAAAAACTAAATTTCACAAATCAAAAAGGTGAACTTGTTAATTTTACAGATGTTTGCAATATATCTTATGAAGAAGGTGTTTCATCGATAAATCATGAAGAGTTAGATAGGGTAGTATATATTCAGTCTCAAACATATCAAGGAGCAAATACTAAAAATATTATTGAAGAATTTAATGAAAAAACAAAAGAAATTAACTTGCCAGAAGGAATCAAAAGATATGATGGCGGTGAAATGGAAAATTTAAGTAATATGGTTAGCGATATGATTAAAAGTTTAGTTATAGCTTTAATGTTAGTTTATATTGTTTTAGCGCTTCAATTTAATTCGTTATCACAACCTATAGTAATTTTAGTTAGTGTACCTTTAGCGTTTATTGGTGTTATTGCAGGGTTAATAATTACTAATAATCCATTAGGAACTTATGCTATGATGGGTGCAATTGCTCTTGTAGGAATTGCAGTAAATGATGCAATTGTATTGATAGATTTTGCTAATTATTTAAGAAAGAGTGGAAAAGATAAATACGTTGCTATTACGGAAGCGGTAAAAACTAGATTTATGCCAGTTTTAGCAACTTCATTAACAACAATGGGTGGAGTATTGCCACTTGCATTAAAAAATCCAACTTTTGAACAGATGGCATATGTAATAATATTTGGTCTTTTTGCATCAACAGTTCTTACGTTGTTTGTTATTCCAAATGTTTATATAATTAGTGACAATATTACAGGTGTATTTAAGAAAAAAACAGGAATGTTTAATGATTAAGGAGCAAATGAATGAATAAAAAAATTATAGCTATAGTATTAATGCTAGTTGTTAGTTCGGTAATGATTAGTGGATGTAAGAAAAATGAAGTTCAAAATATAGAAAAAGAAATTGAGATTATTTCAGTTACATCTGAAAAAATTTCTACAAAAAATATTGATTTAACAACTTATGCAATTGGAAAATTATCACCAGAAGCGACTTATAATGTGGTTCCTCTTACTCAAGGGAATGTAATTGAAACATATTTTGAAGTAGGTGATAGTGTTAAGAAAGATGATATACTTTTTATATTAGATAAAGATGATTTTAATAAGAACAAAAATACTCAATTAACTCAATTAGAAATTTCTTTAAATCAAGTTAAAATTAATTTAGATGATGCAAAGGATGCATATGAAGATAATAAAAAGTTATATGAAATTGAATCAATTTCAAGTAGTACTTTAAATCGTTCGAAGTCACAGTATGAACAAGCTAAGTTACAATATGATAATGTACTTAGTCAAATTAAATCTTCAAATAATAATTTAGAGAATCAAGAAGAAAATTTGATAGTGAAATCACCAGTTGATGGAATAATTGTAAACAAATCTATTGAAAATGATATGTTTGCAACAAGTCAAAATGGATATACAATTATTAAAAATAATCCTATAATATTTAAAGCTGGAGTATCTGAAGAATATATAAATATGATTGAGATTGGGCAAAAAACAAATGTATTTATTAATTCTATTGATAAAGAAATTCAAGGAATAGTTAAATCAGTTTCATTAATAAAACAAGGAAATTCATATCCTGTAGAAATTGAGATAATCAATGATGATTTAGAATTAAAGCCAGATATGTATGCAGAAGTAAATATTAAATATGATGTATTAAAGGATAGTGTTGTTGTTCCAACAAAAGCTATAACTGAAATTAACGGTGTTAATTACATTTATGCAGTTGGCGAAAAAACAGAAAATGGATTTAATGTTAAAAGATTGAAAATTGACATAATTGGTTATGATGGAAAGTATGCTTATATTGAAAATAAAGAAATGTTAAATACTGAAATTATAGTCGAAGGAAGTAGCTTTGTTAATCAAGAGTCTATTGTAACTATAAAGTAAAAAAAGGTGGACCTCCTTTAGAAATTCACATACAATTGTTGGTTTTTTTCTTGAAACAAATTGAGAATATGGTAGTTGTTACAGAAGAAACTGCTACAGCATCTGAAGAAGTAAATGCTACAATTGATCAACAAAATGATATTGCAACTGAGATTGGAAATTTAGCAAATACTTTAAAAGAACATGCAAAACAATTAAATGAAGATTTAAGTAAATTTAAAATTTAATCAAAAAGGTGACTCAAATTTATAAAGAGTCACCTTTTTTAAATATTGAAATTGTTGTAATAATATCTTTAAGATATTTTTCTTTCATACTTTTTTCATCACTTGATATCCAAAAAATGCTCAATCCAAATATTTGCGAAATTATTAAATTTGAAATGAAATCAACTGTGTAATTTCTTATAAATATATTTTCTTGTAATAATAGATTAACATATTCTTTTATTATTTTAAAAAGAGAATAGTTATAAAATCCAGTTTCACTTAATCCTTGAGAAAGTGCAACGATATATATATTATTAACAAATTTTTTGCCTTTTTTATCAAAATAATCAAGTTGATATGAAATAAGTGAAATCAAATTATCATATGTTGATTTATCATTATTTAATGAATTATTATATTCAATTATTTCTTTACTTTCCATTTTGACATATTCAATAATTAATTCCTGTTTTGATTTAAAATGATGATAAAAAGTTCCTACACCAATATTTGCTTCTTTGCATATATCTTTTATAGTAATATTTTCATAACCGTTTAAATTAATTAATTTAATTGCTACTTCAAATATTTTCTTTTCTGTATTTATTCCTTTTTTTGTTTTTTGTTCTTTTAAAATATCCATAAATTCCCCTTTCTTGATTATATAATACACCAAAAGAATGAAAATGGAAAGTAAAAACAGAATTGATTCTATTTTGTTGACTTAAAATTAATAAAGTAGTAAACTATAAATAGAATGTATTCGGTTTATAAAAATAGGGGGAAACTATGATTTGGGAAATGAAGAAGATTTATTACAGAGGTTATCAGAGAGTATTGAACACAGCATTGAATTTAATGACCTATCCAATTCCAGAGTTATTGACTGGAGCGGGAAGTGTAATAAAACTACCTAGTGAAATAAAAAAAAGAAATTGTAATAATATATTGATTGTTACAGATAAAATTCTTTATGATTTAGGGCTTTTAAATTCTTTGACTGATGAATTAAAAAAACAGAATATTGAGTTTTCAATATTTAATGGTGTTAATCCAAATCCAACAATTCAAAATGTTGAAGATGCATTAAAATTATATAAAAAAGATAATTGTTCATGTGTAATTGGTTTTGGTGGAGGCTCATCAATGGATTGCGCAAAAGTGGTTGCTGCAAGAGTTACAAATAATAAAACTGTATCTCAAATGAGAGGTAATTTTAAATTAAAGAAAAAAACTGCACCATTATATTTAGTTCCAACTACTGCAGGAACTGGTTCTGAAACTACTGTAGCTGCAGTAATTGTGGATCCTACTATTCATGAAAAATTTGCAATATGTGATTTTAAAGTTGTTCCAAAAGTTGCTGTTATAGATGCAAATTTAATGCTTGGTTTACCTAAACATATTACTTCAACAACTGGAATGGATGCTTTAACACATGCTGTTGAAGCATATATTGGTAAAAGTAGAACTAAGAAAACAGATGAAAATGCAGAAAAATGTGTAAAAATTGTATTTGATAGTTTGGAGAAAGTGTATGAAGATGGTTCAAATATCAAATTAAGAGAAGAAATGGGAATGGCTGCATTTTATGGTGGTGTGGCATTTACAAGAGCATTTGTTGGATATGTACATGCAATTGCACATACTTTGGGTGGATTATATGGAATTCCACATGGACTTGCAAATGCAATTATTTTACCATATATGCTTGAGTATTTTGGTTCAAGTATTTACGATAGACTTGCTAAATTAGCTGTTATTACTGATATTGGTTCAGAAAATGAGTCTAATGAAGAACTTTCAAAGAAATTTATTAATAAAATATGGGAAATGAATAGAAATATGAATATACCAGATGGTTTTAAAGAAATAAAAGAGGAAGATGTAATTTTAATTGCTAAAACAGCAATAAAAGAGGGTAATCCTGGATATCCAGTACCTAAAATAATGACTCTTGATGAATGTATAACAATAGTGAGGAAATTAATGAGATAGGAGTAATAATGGAATCAAAATATGGTGGTTATGCAGGAAAAATTTTAAAAATTGATTTAACTAATAGAGAAATATCTGATTATCCATTTACTGATAGAGAACGCGAACTATATTTAGGCGGAAAAATCATGGCCTCGAAAATTATACTTGATAATTTGAAAGATGATACAGTTCCTCTTTCAAGTGAAAATATAATTGTTGTTTCAACTGGTCCTTTTACAAATACAGGTGCTCCTTCTTCAAGTCGCTTTAATATATCTTCACTTTCTCCACTCACAGGATTAATAGCATCATCAAATTGTGGTGGGAATTTTGGAATTTATTTAAAAAAAGCAGGTTATGATGCATTAATTATTACTGGAAAATCAACTGAGAAAATATGGATAGAAATAAACGAAAATGAAGTTAGTTTTAATAGTGCTGATGATTTATGGGGACTTGATACTGAAGAAGTTCAAGAGAAACTTCCTGAAAAAACTGGAAAAATTGTTATAGGCCCTGCTGCTGAGAATCTTGTTAGATATGCAGGTATTTTTAGTCAAGAAAGAGCTGCTGGAAGAGCTGGTCTTGGTTCTGTAATGGGATTTAAAAATCTTAAAGCAGTTGTAGCTAAAGGAAACATTAAAACTAATGTTAAAAATAAAGATAAAACAAAAGAACTTTATAAAAAATGGATATATAAATTAAAAGATAGTTATCTTACAGGTGAAATGCTTCCTAAATATGGTACAGCTGGAATTTTAAAACTTATGCAAAAGAAAAATGTGCTAGCAACTAGAAATTTTCAAAAAGGAAATTTTGATGATTTTGAAATGATTTCTGGTGAAAAACTTGAAGAAAAATATTTAATTAAAAATAGAGGTTGTGTTACATGTCCAATTCAATGTGGTAGACAAGTTGAAATAGATGGTAAAAAAGTAAAAGGACCTGAATTAGAAACTTTAGGACTTTTAGGAGCAAATATTGAAAATAATGATTTAAAGAAAATTATTGATTGGAATTATCAAATTGATAAACTCGGAATGGATACTATTAGTCTTGCTGGATCAATTGCATTTGCAATGGAACTTAATGAAAAAGGTCTTTGGGATAATGGTCTTGAATTTGGTAAAACTGATAATTTATCAGAAATATTTAATGACATTGCTAATAGAAAAGGAATTGGTGATGATTTAGCAAATGGAGTAAAATTTCTTTCTGAGAAATATGGTGGAAAAGAATTTGCAATTCATTCAAAAGGAATGGAATTATCAGCATATGAACCAAGAGGTTCAGTAGGACAAGGACTTGGCTATGCAGTTTCAAATAGAGGAGGCTGTCATCTTGGTGCAGGATATGTAATATTATTTGAAGCATTATATATGTCAATGGATCCTTATTCAACTGTTTCAAAAGCTGAACTTACAATGTTAAATCAAGATATTATGGAAGTTTGTTCAGCATCAGGAATATGCCTTTTTACTTTACAAACAATGATTCCAGAAAAAATTATAAAAAATCCTGATGGAATGTTTGCTAAAATTACTAATAACTTAATGACTAAAAATGTTACAGCAGCTGTTTTAAGAAAAGTTAATAAATTAAATGAAGATGGATTAAATGTTAATCTTCCTAATGTTCCTCATATAAAAGCTCTTGAAAGCTTAACTGGAATGAAAATGGATTTTGGTAAATTTAGAGAAATTGGTGAAAGAGGATATACACTTGATAGAATGATTAATTTAAGAAGAGGATTAAAAGCAACTGACGATACACTTCCTAAAAGATTAACTGATGTACCACAAGATATAACAAATAAAAATTCAAAAGTTCCAATTAAAGAATTAAGAGATAAATATTATAGTTGTCGTGGTTTAACTAAAGAAGGAGAAGTTACTGAAGAAAAATTAAAAAGTTTAAAAATGCAGGAATACTGCAAATAAGGGATAAAAAATAAGAAAAGAGCTTATGACAATTTTTCAGTCTATAAGCTCTTTTCATATAAAAAATTGAATGAATTAATTATAATGAAAAAAGGTATTATTTTAACAAAAGATGCTGTGGAAATTAGAATTCTAAGATAATTTTTGTCAAATTTTGTTAAAGAGGGGAAATTAGTTAGGATAGCACATGGTGTATATTCATCGCAAGATGCATTTAATGATGAAATATATATTATTCAAGCAAGAAGTAGTAGAGTTGTTTTTTCTCATGAAACAGCATTATTTCTACATGGTTTAACAGATAGAGATCCTACTGAGTGGGTTGTTACACTCCCTTCTGGTTATAATGCAACAAGTCTTAAAAAAACGGTATATATAAAAGTATATTTTATTAAAAAAGAGCTTTATGAATTAGGAATTGAAGAATCAAAAACTGTTTATGAAAGACGAATTATTATTTATAACAAAGAAAGAACAATTAGCGATATAGTTAGAAGTAGAAATAATTTCTATGTCTAAATATAAGAATATTTTTATATTAAAAGGTGGAATGTTAGTTGCAGCATTAGTTGGTAATGATATTAGATCAACAGTAGATATGGATACTACTATTAAAAAATATCCAGTTACTTTAGATTCAATTAAAAATGTATTTGATTTGATTTTATCAATAGACTTAGATGACGGAATTACTATGACCATAAAACTTCCACCGTTACGTGCTTCAAGTACAGAACGATTTAATGCCCGTTTATATTTATTAATGTTTTCTGGTGTAGATTCATCAGTTTTATATTCTTGATTATTATAAGTTCCATTATCAAATATTGATAATGGTGGAATTCTAACCATAATAATTGTTGATATTATTCCTACAATTGCTAAAATAGCGTAAAATAATAAGAATTTATCTCCAACATTTAATGTATTAGCAATTACTTAACAGAATGGAAGTGAAACTACTTTCTTCGATAAACTTAGGTTTTGATGTTTTATAAATAATAGCAGTGATACCTGAAATAATAATTACTCCATAAACAACTTGAAAGCCAAAAGGCTTACAAATACCTTTTACAAAATCAATAACGTAACCAAGTGGTATGTTTATTGCACCATTTTTAAATATTGGAAAAAAAATAAAAAAAAAATAAAAAAAAATAAGTGACAGACCTTGACAAAAATATTTAGTGGTGTATAATAAGGTTATCCTAAAAGGGACACACCTTGAAAAAGGAGGAAAATATGCCGAGAGAAGCTAGGATAAAATCAGTTTTTTCAACATATTACATTTATCAAGAAGGAAATGGTAACAATCTTTTTAAGGATGATGATGAAAAAAATATTTTTTTAGAAGTTTTAAAAAAAATGAAAAAAAAATATAATTTCAAAATATATGCGTTTTGCCTTCAAGATTATTTTTATAAATTAATAATATTTGATAATGGAAATGACATTACTAAAATTATGAAAAGTATTAATGTTAGTTATACAATGAAAGTTAATAAATTTAGAAATCAAAAAGGTAGGATCTTTGAAAAAAGATTTGTTAGTAAAATAATTGATAAAGCAGATATGCTTATGGAATTCAGCAAAAACATTCATCTAGATTCAAAAGGTTTAAAAGATTGTTTTAGTAGCTATTGTGCTTATTTTGAAGAAAAGCTTAATGCTGAGCTAATTGATACAGAGATTATTTTAAAAGGCGTAATTGCAGATAATAAAGCAAAAAGATATCAAATGTTTATTAATGATGAAGATGATATATATGATATTGTTTATGAATATGATTTTTGTGAATGTGTAGATAAAAGTAATTGTTTAAAAAGTGTTAAACAAAGTAATGAAAAACTAAATGAGATTCTAAAAAACAAAAATATAAGTTTTGAAGAAATGTTAAAAAATAAGAAAGTAAGAAATGAATTAATAAAAATATGTAGAAAAAATTCAACGCTTTCTTTAAAAGAAATTGGTAAAATGTTTGGAAATATTAGTGAATCAGGAGTTTGTAAGATTCTAAGTAGGGAGTGAGAAAATGGGTTTAAATTTTGACTTAGGTTTTGGAAGTAGTAAGAAATTTGATTATGAAAAAATATATGATTTAATAGTAATTGGTGGAGGACCAGGAGGTTTATCATCAGCTCTTTATGCAAAGCGTAAAGGTATAGATGTTGCAATAATTTCTGGAAGTATAGGCGGGCAAGTATCTGATACTAGTTCTGTTGAGAATTATTTAGGAATTGAATCTTTATCAGGTGAAGGTCTTGTTAAACAATTTAAAAGTCATGTTGAAGCATATGATGTTCCAATGTTAGACCAAAAGAAAGTATTAGAGATTTCTAATGACAAAGTAAAAGAAATTAAATTAGATAGTGGTGAAATAGTAAAAGCAAAAACTGTTATTGTTGCTACTGGAAGTTTAAATAGAAAAATTGGTGTACCAGGTGAGGATGAATTTTATGGTAAGGGTGTAACTTACTGTGCGATATGTGATGGACCGTTATTTGAAGGTCTTGATGTAATTGTATCTGGTGGAGGAAATTCAGCTGTTGAAGCTGCTATTGATTTATCAAAGATTGCTAATTCAGTTAAATTAGTTCAAAGAAGTGTTTTAAGAGCTGATAAAGTTCTAATAGATAAACTTGAATCAATTGAAAATGTTGAAATATTTATTGGTCACCAAATTAAAGAAGTTAAAGGCGATAAATTAGTTTCAAGTGTAATTGCACTTAATAAAGAAACAAATGAAGAAGTTGAATTTAAAACAAATGCATTATTTGTTGAAATAGGATACGTTCCAAATTCAAAATTTGTTGAAAATATTTTAGAGTTAAATAATAAAAAGGAAATTGTTATTAATGAAAAAAATGAAACATCAGTAGAGGGTATTTATGCTGTAGGTGACGTAACAAGCGTTCCTTATAAGCAAATTATTATAGCAGCATCTGAAGGCGCAAAAGCAGCTCTTTCAGCAGTAGATTATTTGAATAAAAATTAGGAGGAATAAAAAATGAGTTTATTAAATGAAGAGGTAAAAGGTCAATTAAAAGAAGTATTCGGAAATATGAAAAATGAGGTAACAATTGCGTTATTTGTAAGTGAAAACAACTGTGAAACTTGTGAAGATACAAAGTCTTATATGACTGATGTTGAAACATTATCAGAAAACATTAAATTAGAAGTTTATGATATTAACAATGATAGTGAAAAAGCTGAAGAATTAAATGTTGATAAAGTACCAGCTATTGTATTATTAGATTCAAACAAAAAAGATAATGGAGTTAAATTCTATGGTATTCCAGCAGGACATGAAATTAATTCATTTGTTACTGGTATATTAGAAGTATCTGATGCTGGAGAAGAATTACCAGAAGCTATGGTAAATGAAATTAAAGCAATAGACAAAAAAGTAAATATTAAAGTATTTGTTACATTAGCTTGTCCACATTGTGCTGGAGCAGTTTCTAAAGCTCATAAATTAGCTTTAATGAATGAAAACATTACTGGTGAAATGATTGAAGCTCAAACTTTCAATGATTTATCAAATAAATACAATGTAAGTGGAGTTCCAAAAATCGTTATTAACGAAAAATACGAATTAGTTGGAAACCAACCAATTGAAAAGTTCTTAGAAGAAATTGCTAAAATTGGATAGTAATAACTAAAAGAAAAAAATAAGAAATAGAAAAAATAAGAAATAAAACAGAAAAGATAATTTCAGAAATGAAGTTATCTTTTTTGTGCAATAAAAATGATTAATTTTATTTCTTCCCTTAAATGTAGTTTTGCTTAAATGATTTTATGAAAGATGTTTTGCATATGAAAAATTGGATTGATATTATTTAATCTGTTTTTATTAAATCTTCTGAATGAATAGCTGCTAGTGAAATCGCTTATATTACTATTAAAAATGTAAAAGAAAAGAATTTAAAACCATTCCAATATTCAAAGTATTTGTTTGAGAATTTTTAAAATATCTACCGCGGAAATTGATGTTTTATTTATTAGTTTTATTGTAATGCTTGTAATGTTTATGATATGATTATAAACAGATAATAATATAATTTTAGTATAAAAATAATGTATGAAGATGGTGAAATTTCACCTGTTTTTACACGGAGATTTGTTAAAAAAGAATAATGGTAGTTGGTATGGATAGCGTTTAAGGAGAATTGAAAATGATTACAGGGAAGTTAAGAAGTGATGTTGATAAAATTTGGGAGATATTTTGGACTGGTGGGATAACAAATCCATTATCTGTTATTGAACAGTTTACGTATCTTTTATTTATTAAAGGACTAGATGATAAGCAGATTTTTTTGGAAAAAAATGCAGAAATTTTAGGTATTGAAATTGAAGAAAGTGTTTTTAATGAAGATCAACAGGAATATAGGTGGGAAAACTTTAGGCATTTAGATGCTAATAAAATGTATGATTTAGTATCTAGAAAAGTTTTTCCTTTTATAAAAAAAATAGACGAAGAAAAAAATAAAACTAAAAATAATAGCTCGAAAAAACAATCTGCTTTTACTAAGTATATGGATGATGCAATATTTATGATTCCTACTCCACAAATGCTCGAAAAAATTATTACAAATATTCATAATTTATCATTAAAAAATGATGGTGAGGATGATACTAGTGGTGACCTTTATGAATACTTATTATCAAAAGTAGCAACAGCAGGAACAAATGGACAATTTAGAACTCCTAGACATATTATTAAAATGATGGTTGAATTAATGAAACCGACACCTACAGATATTATTGTTGATCCAGCTGCAGGTTCAGCAGGTTTTTTAGTTGCTGCAGGTGATTATCTTAAGGAGAATAATGAAGATTTATTTTCGATTAAAGAATTAAAAGACCATTATAATAATGATATGTTTTATGGAAATGATATGGACAGAACAATGCTCCGTATTGGAGCAATGAATATGATGCTTCATGGTGTTGATAGTCCTAATATTGAATATAGAGATTCGTTATCTGAGAAGAATAATGATTTTGAAAAATACACTTTAGTACTTGCAAACCCTCCTTTTAAAGGATCACTTGACTATGATAGTGTAGCAGCTGATTTGCTTAAAGTAACTAAAACAAAAAAGACTGAACTTTTATTTTTAGCACTTTTCCTTAGGACTTTAAAAAAAGGTGGAAGGTGTGCTTCAATTGTACCGGATGGTGTATTATTTGGAAGCTCTAAAGCTCATAAAGCTATAAGAAAAGAAATTGTAGAAAATCATCATCTACATGCTATTATTTCTATGCCTAGTGGTGTGTTTAAACCGTATGCAGGAGTATCTACTGCTATTATGGTATTCACTAAAACTGGTGCAGGTGGCACAGATAAAGTGTGGTTTTATGATATGAAGGCAGATGGTTTCTCTCTTGATGATAAAAGGCAACCAGTAGATGCAAATGATATAGATGATATTATCAATAGATATCATAATTTAGAGAACGAAAAAACAAGAAAGAGAACAGAAAAATCTTTTTTAGTTGATAAAGCTGAAATTGTAAAGAATGCTTATGATCTTTCTATTAATAAGTATAAAGAAATAATTTATGAAAAAATTGAGTATGATTCACCAGATGTAATTATGAAGAAAATAGATGAAATTGATAATGAGATTGTAACTTTGAAGCAAGAGCTTAAGATGTTACTAAATTAGATTTGTAGGGGAGATTATGGATAAGTTTATAGATATTATGATCGACTGCACAAAACATGGTCGGAAGATAAAAAAGGGAGATTATCTTGAAGAAGGCAAATATCCTGTAATTGATCAAGGACAAAAGCAATGTGTGGGGTATTCAAATGAAGAAGAAGGTTTATTTAATGATGTTCCGGCTATAATATTTGGTGATCACACTAGAGTTATTAAATACATAGATGAGCCATTTTTCTTGGGTGCTGATGGTGTTAAGGTTTTGAGGAGTAAAGATAATAATGTGGATTATAGATATCTATATTATGCTCTAAGGAATGTAAAAATTGAAAACACAGGATATAACAGGCATTTTAAGTGGTTGAAGGAATCTAAAATAAGATTTCCAGAACTGAATAAGCAACAAAAAATTGCAACAGTTCTTGGAAAAGTTGAACGAGTTATTGAACTTAAAGAAAAAGAATTGAAAGAGTTAGATCTCCTCATCAAATCCCGATTTATCGAGTTGTTTGGATATCCAGTATCTAATACAATGAACTGGGATGTCGCTCCAATGGGTGAAGTTGCTCCAACTCAAAAATACAATGGCTCATTCGATGATTCAGTCTGGTTATTAAATTTAGATATGGTCGAAGCTCAATCGGGTAAAGTTTTGGATTACAATATTGTTGAAGTTGATGAAGTTGGTAATTCAACAGGAGCATTTGATACATCCAATGTCTTATACTCAAAATTAAGGCCATATTTAAACAAAGTTGTTATCCCAGAAAGGAAAGGTTTTGCTACATCAGAATTAGTTCCACTGAAACCTAATCAAAAATTATTAAATAGAGAATACTTAGCTTACATGTTAAGATCAGATGAGTTTGTTACTATGATAACTGAGAAAGTAGCAGGAGCTAAGATGCCAAGAGTATCAATGAATGATTTTAGAGGATTTTCTGTACCTTTACCACCAGCTAATCTACAAAATCAATTTTCTAGAATCGTTAATCATGTTGACAAATTGAAAGTTGAAGTACAAAAATCATTAGATGAAACACAGTTGTTATTTGATTCATTGATGCAAGAATATTTTCAGTAACATTAATGGAAGTATTAATAGACAAATACTAAGAAAGCGGGTGATTTAATGCCATTGGTAAAAAAATGGATAAAAGATACTATAGATTTTGATATAGATGAAGGAGACATGAGATTGGGGAGCGATTTTTTGATGATTTGGTCGATTTTTGAAGAATCATACAGTGAGACAGGATTCGGTCTACAGCTTATTCGCAATGATAAAACACAAAAGGAATTAACTCTAGTAGAGGATAGTATACCGAGTTTAAATAATTTGTTTGTTTACTTTTATGATAGATATCAAGATCAGAGTAAGTTAAGAGATTTGAAAGGTAAAGTGAAACATAATTCGACATTTATAGAAGAAATTTTGAAGAAAGATAAATCTCTTATAACTATTGAAGAAAAGGTTACATTACTTTTGTATGTGGTATTTAGGTATCGAAACAACATGTTTCATGGCAGTAAAGCTTTAAAGGATTGGGCTAGTATATACAAAATACAAATAAATAAGTGCATAGATGCTCTAATGTTGCTATATGGTAATCTAAAATTTGTTTAGAATTAAAAAGCCTTACGGAATATAGATATACATACAAATTAAAGGTTGAAGTTCAGAAGTCACTGGATTAAACACAGATGTTATTCGATTCATTAATGCAAGAGTATTTTGTGTAATGAAATGTTTGAGATGCATTAAAAATTTTGCAGAACAAAACATAAATGATTTGAATTCTAATATTCAAGAGATGGTTGATATGCATGGCTTTGATAGAAATATTGCTCTAACGGTACTTAAAACAACTTGCAGTTCGAAATTTCAAAACCAAAATTTTATAAAAAAAGCTGTATTAGAGAAACTATAGATAATAAGTGGGGGAGTTTATGTGTTATAATTTTGATTTTTTAAAAAAAGAACAGAAGTATAAAGAATTTACATATGCTTGTATTGAAGCAGAGAAAAGCTTGGTTGTTTCCTATGCTAGTACTACTATTCTTGCTAGAAGAGCTTTAGAATTAGCAATTAAATGGGTGTTTAGTTATGACCAAGATTTAGTAGCCCCATATCAAGATAATTTGGCAACTTTGATTCATGATCATAATTTTAAGAGTATAATTGATAGCAAATTATTTCCTATGATGATATTTATTCAAAAATTAGGGAATAAAGCTGTTCATTCTTCTTCGCCTATATCAAGAGAACAAGCAGTTTTATCACTAAATAATCTATTTGAATTTGTATCTTGGATTGATTATTGTTATTCAGATGAATATGAAGATATTAAATTTGACGAAAGTATTTTAGGGGATAACGAAAAAGAAAAGAAAACCAGAGAAGAACTAAAAGATCTTTATGATCGATTAGGTTCCAAAGATCGTAAACTTGAAGAAGTTATAAAAGAAAATGAATCTTTAAGAAAATTAAATGCAGATAAAAGAAAAAATAATAAGAAAAACAAAGAGTTTAAAGTTGATGAAATATCAGAATATAAGACTAGGAAGATGTATATTGATTTAGAGCTTGAGCTTAATGGCTGGATAATTGGTAAAGACTGTTTAGAAGAAGTTGAAGTAACTGGCATGCCTAATATATCTGGTATTGGTTTTATAGATTATGTTTTATATGGTAATAATGGAAAACCTCTTGCTGTTGTTGAAGCAAAAAAAACAAGTGTCAATCCTAGAGTTGGACAAGTGCAAGCTCAAAGATATGCAGATTGTTTAGAGAAGCAACATGGAATAAGACCAATAATTTTTTATACTAATGGATTTGAATATAATTTATGGGATGATAGAAGTTATCCAGAGCGTATTGTTTCTGGTATTTATACAAAAGAAGAATTAGAGTGGCTTATATTTAAGCGTACTAATAAAAGCAATCTTATAGATCCAGTAATTAATGATAATATTACTGATAGATATTATCAAAAGATGGCAATAAATGCAGTATGTGATACATTAGATAAAGGTAATAGAAAGTCTTTACTTGTTATGGCAACTGGATCAGGAAAAACTAGAACAGCTATTTCTATTGTGGATGTATTAATTAATAGAGGCTGGGTTAAGAATATATTATTTTTAGCTGATAGAACTGCATTAGTTAAGCAAGCAAAGAAAAATTTTAAAGCATTATTACCAGAATTATCTCTTTGTAATTTACTAAATAGCAAAGAAAATCCTGAAAGTAGAATGGTATTTTCTACTTATCCTACAATGATGAATGCAATAGATGATGTAAAAAATAAGAATAATGAAAAATTATTTACTAGTGGGCATTTTGATTTAATTATTATTGATGAGAGTCATAGAAGTATTTATAAAAAATATCAAGAGATATTTAATTATTTTGATTCTATTTTATTAGGACTTACAGCTACACCTAAAAATGATATTGATAAGAATACTTATACAATATTTGAACTTGAAAATAATGTACCAACTTATTCATATGAACTTGGAGAAGCAATTAAAGATGGTTTTTTAGTACCATATAATACTATGGAAGCAAAACTTAAGTTTATGGAACAAGGTATTCATTATGATGAACTTTCAGAAGATGAAAAAGATCAATTTGAGGAAACGTTTGATGATGATGTGAAGGATATAAGCGGTGAAGCTTTAAATTCGTTTTTATTTAATGATAATACGGTTGATACTGTGGTTCAAAATCTCATGGAAAATGGTTTGAAAGTAGAAGGTGGAGATAAACTTGGTAAAACTATTATTTTTGCGAAGAATAAAAAACATGCAGATTTTATTGTTAAGCGATTCAATAGTCTTTACCCAATATACAACGGAGAATTTGCAAAACCTGTATATACTGGAATTAATTATGTAGAAAGTACAATGGATGATTTTGAAATAAAAGGGAAAGCACCACAAATTGCAATATCAGTAGATATGCTAGATACAGGAATTGATATTCCTGAGATAGTAAATTTAGTGTTTTTTAAGAAAATACGATCAAAAACTAAATTTTGGCAAATGATTGGTAGAGGTACTAGGCTATGCCCAGATTTGTATGGTGTAGGTATTGACAAAGAAAATTTTAAGATATTTGATTATTGTGGCAATTTTGAATTTTTTAGAGTAAATAAAAATGGTAAAGAAGCCAAGATGATTAAATCTTTGACTGAAAATTTATTTAATATAAAAATATTAATAATACAAGAATTACAGAAATTAGATTATCAAACAGAGAAATATATTGCTCATAGAGAGGAACTCATTGAGGGTATTATCAAAGAAATATTGTCAATTGATGAAAGTAAATTCAATGCACGAATGAAACTTAAATATATTCATAAATATAATCAAAGAAATGCTTTTGAAGCCTTAAGTGATTCAGATGTTAGAGAATTAGAAGAAGAACTAGCTTCTATTGTACCGGCAATTGATGATGATGAGTTAGCAAAACGATTCGATTACTTGATGTATACTATTGAATATGCTGATATTAAAGGAAAAATTGCATCAAGACCTAAAAATAAAGTTGTAAGTACAGCAGAAAAATTGAGCTTTAAAGGTAGTATTGAAAAAGTTAAATTACAGGAAGAACTTATATATAAAGTGCAGACTAATGAACATTGGGACGAAGCAGATATATTTGATCATGAACTTGTACGAGTTGCTTTTAGAGATTTAATTAAATTTTTAGATAGTAAATCTGGAGAAATTTATTATACTAATTTTATAGATGAAATTATTGAATGTAATGAAAATTCTGGTGAATATTCCGTTAATAATATGCAAAGCTATAAGAAAAAAGTTAATAGCTATTTTAGAGAACATCAAGATGATATTGTAGTGTATAAATTAAGAAATAATAAGGATATTAGTAAGCAAGATATTAAGTACTTTGAAAAATTGTTATGGGAAAAATTAGGGTCTAAAGAAGATTATAAAAAAGAGTATAAAGATGAACCGTTGCTTAAATTAGTTAGTAGCATTGTAGGAATTGATCCTAAGGCGGCAAATTCTGTGTTTTCAGATTTTTTATCTGATGAAAGTTTGAACATGAATCAAATGGAATTTGTTAAATTGATTGTTAATTATATTATTAAAAATGGAAGTTTGGATAAAAGAGTATTAAATGAACATCCATTTAATAAAAAAGGTAATGTTATGAATTTATTTGATGGAAAACTTGATGTTGTAAAGAATATTATTAAAGCAATTGATAAACTAAATAATAGGTTAAGTGGTTAATATACGTACTACTTTGAATTGATAACTGTAATAATTGAATTTGATGTGTGAGGTGGCTAAATGAAAAAGAAAATATTGGGTATTTTAAAACAATCAGAAACATTACCATTTCTATTTGTTGGCTCAGGATTATCAAGACGATATTTAGATCTTGAGGATTGGGAAGGGTTACTTAAAAAATTTGCAAAGATGGCAAATGAAGAAGAATTTGCATATGAGGTTTTTTTACAACAAGTTGAGAAAATGGGTAATAGGGAAGGAAAATTACCTAAAATTGCTGAGTTAATTGAAAATGAATTTAATCAAAAATGGTATAAAGATACTAAATTTAAATCTAGTAGAGAAAAACACAGAGAAGATATAAATAATCATATATCCCCATTTAAATTGGAAATTGCAGATTATATGAATATTAAAAGTTGTGAATTAAATGATGAATATAAAGATGAACTAAGTATTTTTAGAGAAATAGGTAATAAAGGAATTGCAGGAATTATAACAACTAATTACGATACGTTTTTAGAAAATACTTTTAATAACTTTACTACTTATATTGGTCAAGAAGAATTAATCTTTTCACAAATACAAGGCATTTCAGAAATTTATAAAATTCATGGATGCGCTTCTAAACCAGAAACAATAGTAATTAATGAGAAAGATTATATTGATTTTACTGAAAAAAATGCTTATTTAGCAGCTAAATTATTAACAATTTTTTTAGAACATCCAATTATTTTTTTAGGATATTCAATTAGTGATAAAAATATTGAGAGTATTTTAAAATCTATTATAAAATGTTTGTCACAAGAACATTTAGAAAAACTAAAAAAGAGACTTATTTTTATTGAATGGGACAATAGCGTTGCTGAAGAAATATCTACTTACAGTAAAGCTTTTGAAGGCGAAAAATATATTGATATGACTAGGATTAAGCTTAATGATTTTAGTGTTCTTTATCAGGCGTTAGTTGAAAACAAAGGTAAATATAATGTGAATATGTTAAGAAGACTTAAAAATGATATTTATGAGTTGGTTTTAACAAATAAAGCTACAGGAAATATTAGAGTTATAGGTCTTGAAGATGATGACAAATTAGATCAAGTTGAAGTGGTTGTAGGAGTAGGAGTTTTATCTGAATTTGGACAAAAGGGATATTTAGGTGTATCTGCTGATGAAATATATGAAGATATTGTATTAGATAATGGAGAGTTTGAAATTGAAAGAATAGTTGTTGATACTTTACCTATTTTATTAGCTAGAAATAGTAACAGCTTACCAATATATAAATATCTCAGCGACTATGAAGGTGAGGTGCCAGAGAAGGTTAAAACTGGTAAAAAAGAAAATTATGATGATTTATTAAGTAATACAATTAAAAAAAATCGTGATAAAGGCACTAATCATAATTATAATAGTACCATTAATTCATTGATCGAAAAATATTCAACAAAGGAATGTTTGAAAATAATACCACTTTTAAATGTAGAAAATATTATGGTTAAGGAATTACATGAATTTTTAGTAAAGGTTTTTAATGAAAATGAAAATCCATTAGATAAAAATAATGACGATAAAGGTTTTAGAACAAATTTAAAACGAGTTATCAGAATATATGATTGGTTAAAACATCAAAAATGAAAAAGAGCTCCAATTACAGCGAGTATTTAATACACACCTTATTAGAACCCATTTTATATCTTTTAAGTGTACAAACGTTAGGATAGCAAGAAAAACTTCTCACCTCTAACGAGCACGTATAAACTTAGTTATACGTTTATTATACACTAATTTAGTTGAAAAATCAATTGAAAATTAAAGAAGAAAATAAATAAAAATAAATCCAAAATAGAAATTTTAACGGTGTCAGGCTAAATAAACAAACATATTTATTCAAAATCATAAATAAGCATATATAATATGCGATTTAAAATATCGTTAAATTCTAATGGTGCATAGTACCGATGTTCATTTAGTGATATGAAATATTGTAAGACGCTCAGCAACAGATATTGAGAAAATATTTAAGTAATGGAGGTATTTATTTATGGATGAATTAGATAAAAAATCAATTGAGGAGTTTGTACTAGATATAAATTGTTTGGATAGAATATCAAGGAAAGCAGGTAAATTCAATCCTTTTGAAACTTTAGGATTGGTTAATAACGAGAAAAAACATAGTAATGTTTTAGCATGGTAAGAACGTATCGGTGCCTTCCCTGCGCCTAAATCTTAACGTACGGTTCTTAGGGGAGAATGGGAGAGTAATCTCCCTGACTTACTTGACGTGCATATAAACAATCAGAGATAAGTACAACCTGAGTTTGACACTTTAAATACATAAAATTTATTGAAATATGATTGATTATGCTAGTTTTTTGGTACATAGCATAGATATACTTTTAATGTTGCACCGCACAGATAAATTGATATATTCTATGGTAAATGTGGAATTTCATATAAGTATAGTTTAATATGAGTATGGAGGGTAAGATGAAAGAATTTATTGATTATTATAAGTTACTTGATATTAGTAGTAAAGCCTCTATTATTGAAATTAAAAAAAAGTTATAGGGAAAAATCAAAACTATATCATCCTGATATTAGTAACTTAAAAGATGCAAAAGAAAAAATGCAAAATCTAAATGAGGCATACGAAATATTAAAAAGCCCTTTAAAAAGATACTCTTATGACAAAGAATGTACCGCTTATAATAGTTTGTATTCAGAAAGAAATAAAAATGCAGGTAGTAGCTATAAAACACAAAATATAAAAGATGATAAGTTGTTTGGTATTGTAATAACTTTATCTTTTATATTTGGATTAGCATTTGTGTTATATTTTGTAGTATTAATGATTATAAATGATACTTTTTCAATTAGTTATATATTTATTGTTGTATTTTTTGGTTTTTGGATATATGCACTTATAATGCCTATTTTAATAGGTGGTTTATATATACTAAGAGAAATATTTAGAGATATCAAATATGTTATACGTAGAAAAGGTAAGATTAACTTATCAGATTTATCTTTTTTAAAATATTCTCTTTTGATAGGATTTATTGTTTTCTTTCCTGTTGGTTTTAAAGAAAGTGGTATTATTAATGGACTTTGGTATGGTTTGAATGGTGCAGGAGCAGGTTTTTTCTTATGGGCAATGGTTGTTTCAATTTTGAACGAACTCTAAAAAACGTAACGGTGCCAGTGAAGCCGCCGAAAAAGGTTTATTTTAGAAAAATATGATTACTTAAAATTTTGAACCCTTGGGATTACTAAGTTTCGATTTTTAAATGTTTCAATAAATCAGAGTTTTATTTAGTTTTTCGGAGCCTTCCCAGTCACCAACAAACTAACATATTAGTACAGAAATCATAAAAAAAGAAATTAATAATTATATTTTTATTATATAACGAATTGATACAATTCTAGATCGGGTTACAATAGTTTGTTTTTAATGGCTTTAGGAGATATTTGTTAGAAGAATTTGGTGTTGGCATTTCATTACTTAGATACGATTGATAATTGCAAAAATTTATATAGTAATCAATTGAAAGGTGTTAAATTTACTTTTCCAATCAGAAATTCATTTAATTTGAGTGGATTTTAATAAATAAAGTTTATTGAAATATAAATAATTATGTTAGTTTGTTGGTGCCTGCGAAGCCTCCGAAAAACTAATGTTTTTAAAATATACATACCATATACAGAGACTGATATAACAACTCAACACTATATATAGTACCTCTGGAAAATATTGTACCCTTTTTCGGAGCCTTCCCTGCCACCGGTATATTTCATGTAATAGACTTTGAACAAAGAGAAGGTAGAATTAATAGATATAAAAGTTTGGCAATAAGAAAAAATATTGCGTTAAATTATTTGGAGCTTAAGTTTGTCAAAGATGTTTGGAAAGAATTATTTAGTGTGGCAAATGATGAATACAATCAAAATCATTCTGATTTGATACCATTTTGGTGTTTTCATGAAGATCAAAAAGTTAAGATAGAAAGATTTGTTCCAACATATCCGTTTAGTAAAGATGCCACTAAATATCAGAGACTAAAGAAAGTTTTATTACATTACAGATTAACTTTAGGGCAAACAATACAGGAAGAGTTATTAGACAATATTTTTAATTCAATTAGCAGTGAGGAAGAATTAAAGGATATGTTTATCAATCTCAGTCCGTATTATCGAATGGAATAATATAGTTTCATGTCATAGATAGTAATAACTAAAAAAATAAAAAATAAAAAATATATAACTGAAAAGATAATTTTAAAATATTTACTTGGAGGTGTTTTATGTACTAAATAATCGCTTAGTAATTATATTGTAAAGTTATAATTAGATATATATATTAATAAATCAGAATGTTATAATATATATATAGTTTGGAATAAAGTTGGCGATGAATATAAAAAGGATAAAAATCAAATAAGGAGATAAGCATGAAAAAGTACAATTTACAACCGAACGAATCAATCATAATAAAAAGTGAGAAAGTACTACATGGTGTTGTTATGGCTAAATTCACTGATGAATTGATATTGACCAATTTAAATTTAGTATTTGTAAGCAAAGGGGTATTTGGAAATACAAAAAATATTCAAATTTATCCTGTTCGTGATATAAAAGTGTTTGATAATCAAGCACAAGTTAAACTAGGAAAACATAGAAATTCATGGCCGCAAGTGGAAGTTTATTTTCTAAGAGGGCAAGAAGCATTTGCATTTGAAAAGAAAAAAGAAGCAATCAAGTGGATTGATAGTATTAATAAATTACTAACTGGTAGTTCTGCAAAGATTGAGCAGAATAAACTGATGTCTATTCCTGGAACTGAATTTATTGCAGAAACATTAAAGGGGACGATAGATACATTTAAGGGAACGTTAGGTATATCATCTAAAAAATTTAAGAAGGAAGTTGAACCTAAAAAGATAGCAAAAAAATGTGTATCTTGTAGAGCTCCTATAGCAGGAATAAAAGGTTCAGTAGTTACTTGTAAATATTGTGATACAGAACAGATTTTGTAGAGAAAGGATTAATGATGGGGATTTTAAAAGCTTTAACAGATTCAATCGGTGGTACATTATCAGATCAATGGAAAGAAATAATAGTTGCAGGAGACTTTGATGAGCATACTGCAGTATCACCTGGAATATTAAAAACTTCTAATAGAGGTAGAGGTAATAATATAGGATCAGATGGGATTATTACTAATAAATCTAAAATATTTGTATCTGAAAATACTGCTGCTTATATTTTTAGTCAATCAGCTATAGAAAATATAATAGTTTCTCCAGGTGGATATGAGTATCTTGATGGAGAGAAAAGTATATTTAGTGCAGATAACATAGGTGGTGCGATTTTTAATGAAGTCAAAGACAGAATTGGTTACGGTGGAATATCTGACAAACAAAAAAGAATTGCCTATGTAAATCTACGTGAAATAAGAGCTATAAAATTTGGAACAAGAGGACCACAGGTATACAATGATTTATTTTATGGTGTTGATTTGGAAATATTTGCATACGGATCATTTTCTATAAAAATAACTGATGCCGAGAGATTTATTAGAAATTATGTTCCAGCAAATGTATCATATTACTCTTTCAATAACCCAAAAGTTAGAGCACAAATACTTTCTGAATTTATACAGTCATTCGCGGTAGCATTAAATTCAATGTCAACTAATTATCGTATTTCACATTTGCCTTCACATTCAAATGAGATTTCAAAAATAATTACTGAAGATTCATTTAATGCAGGTACATGGAGTAATCGTTTCGGTTTTGAAGTAGTTAAAGTAGCTATTGAAAATATTGAGTTGTCTCCAGAATCTAGGAAATTAGTTAAGGAGTTTTCATCAAATAAAATGAATCTTAAAGCATATGATGATGTTTCAAAAAAATCATCTGATATCGCAGCACAACAAAAAATTGCTGAAGGTGTACGTGATAATGGATTAGGTGATGGTGGTGGAATGATTTATGGTATGAACTTAGCACAAAATTTAAGCAATCAAACTGATGCGAAACCGGCGATATCAATTGATAAGCAAATAGAAGCGGTACTGAAATTAAAAGATCTTTTAGAGGCAGGTATATTAACTCAGGATGAATTTAACTTAAAGAAGAAAGAGATTATGGGATTATAATATTTAGAATACTAAAGATGCATGAATTGTCTGAAAGCAAAGAGATAGAGTAAGTAATATCTACAGTTGAAATAAATACTTTAATTATAGGGGATGAAAAATGAAGAAAATTATTGAAATATTTATTGTATGTGTGCTTATCATTATGTTAATAGGGTGTGATGGCAACGCTGATGAACATATAGGAGAAGCAAAAACACCTTCAGGTTCAAGTATTCAAGAAGGTAGGGATTATAAAGAAGTAATAGAAGATTTTGAAAAAAAAGGATTTATAAATATTAGAACAGAAGTGTTAGATGATTTAATTAATGGATGGATAACAAAAGATGGTGAAGTTGAAATGGTAATTGTAGATGGAGATGAAAATTATTCTCCAGATGTTTGGTATCCTAACGATGTGGAAGTTGTAATAAATTATCATACATTTCCTGTTGACGAAGAAATAAAAGAAGTTCATATTGGTGAAGATACAGAAGAAGTGGAAGTTGTTGAAGAAACAGAAAAAATAAAACCTCAAAAAAATGGATATGATGAAGCAACAAATCAAATTATTACACTTGATAAATTCAGTTTTCAAGTTCCAAAGTATTGGCAACAATTATCTAATGAAAATGGATATTATAAGGGATATGCTGAAACTAATGGTAAAGTTGCTCAACTTTATATACAAGGAATGACAGATGAAGAAGATGCTGTTAATTTTGAAATTCTTAATGAAGAGAAAGAAAAAGAAATGGTTATTTCTAATTTTTTAAATTCGTTTGAAAAATCTGAGTGTTTAGATACGACAGTTTTTGAAACCGGTGAAATTAAAGGAATTTTATATAATTTTACTTATTTACTTGATGGTTATTCTGGTTCTGGATCACTATTATGTTTTCCATCGGAAGATGATAATAAATGGTTTTATGTTACTTTTTTAGAAACTGATAATACTGAATATGCTTATGATGAAGATTTCATAAAAATTATTAATTCAATAAAGAAAAGTGAAGTTGCTGATGATTATTCGGAGATAAATCAATTAATATATGAGGATTTACTTATGTCACAAGGTTGGGCATTGGGTAAATTAGATGGAAATGGAGACCCTACAGAAAATGGGACACCTTCTCCAGTATATAAATTTTCTCTTTTTGTTAGCAGAATAACTTACTATGGAGATAAATTAAGAATTAGTGTTATACCTGAATTTAAACAATTAAATGATGATGATAAAACTTATATAGTTACCACGGTTCAAAATATGGTTAATGTACACACTAAACATAAACCATATACTTCAGTTTTATTAGATGGAGAAATGATAGGTCATTCAAAAGTTACAAATTCTGAAGCTTTTAAATGGAAGTGATAAATTATAGCGGTACTTGGTACCGGTTAATTAACATATTGGCTTAGAAATCATAATAATAGTAGCAATTGTCTGTAGATATTCTGGCCGTTATTTAGAAGAAAAATAATAATTATATTATATCTAATTGTTATGAATTCAAAAGTTATAAGAATATGATAATTTGTAAGTCGATATGTTTAAATAGCTTTACCAAGGAGGATGGTTATGAATTTATTAGAAGTAATAGTAAAGTTTATAATGGTTTGGGTAATGGTAGTTACGGTTGGTATAATTATATTTTATTTAAGATTAGTTTGGTAAGTGTCGAAATGTGAAATTAAAACAGTGCCAGCGAACGCTCGGAAAACTAATAAAAACTCTGATTTATTGAACATTTAAAATCTAAGCTTAGTAATGCCAAGTATTTAAATTTTAAGTAATCATATTTTTCTGAAATAAGCCTTTTACCGGAGGATTTCCTGGCACTGATAAACATTAATTTGCTTTTATCTGAAAGTTTTAAAATAACGATAGTAAATAAATGACTTCACATAAATTCAAATTTGACTTTGGTATTTGATAAACATTTAATGACGTTATTAGTTACTGAATATTATGAAAATTATTGAAAGGTTGATAAAACGAATATTTTTAATGCATTAAGTCAAGGAAAAGGTAAGCTTAACGAAGAAAACTTATCAGCAATGTTGGGGTTTTTACTTAATCCTAAAAATGAGTATGGATTAAGTGATCTTTTTCTAAAAAGATTTATGAAAATTTTATGTGGTGAGATATCATATGATTTCGATAAGATATTAATGAAAGATTATACTTTAGATATTACTTTTGAATCACCATATGATTATAAAGGTAAAAGAAGGCGAATAGATTTGGATTTAAAATTTTTTATTGATGATAATGAAATGCTTCGTATACTTATCGAAAATAAAATTAGGACAAATGCAGCTAATGAATATCAGTTATATGATGAATATATGGGCGTTGTATCTAATCTTGAGGATGAAGATCAATTAGATACAGATGTTATTGTAGTGTTCTTAACACATTCTTCGGAAGATGAAAAACTGAGAAAAGAATATGATGCACTTGAATCAACTAATATGAAAGAAAATCATTTTAAAAGATGGATTTATTGGGATGATAATAATAGAAGTGATACTGTAATTCAGGAACTTAAACAAATTCTACTTGATGAGAGTATGATGACTATTAATCCGATTTCAGAGTATATTCGTCATACAATAAAAGCGTTTGTATGCTTTATTCAAGATAATATGTCTGCTGTGTCAAAAAACAATTTAAATATAATCCATTAGATAATGATACTTTAAAAGAAAAGCACGAATTCATTTTAAAGGGTAAAACATATTTAATGAAATGGTATAAGAGCAATGCAATTAAAATATATGAAATTGAAACAGATGAGTATGTACCTGCAAAACCGATATTAAGAGAGTTTGTTATTGAATATAATTTAGATATTTCACTAATGTATAATGAAACACAAGTTAAAAATACTAGACAATTAGGTAGAGAAATAATTAACAAGATTGATGAAATAAAAAAATAGTGAATTGCATAATCATTAAAAATTGTATAATATTTTCTTCGTTTTAATAAATTGAAGGACTATTTTTAAGACTTAAAAACTTATTAAAATTGAAGAATATATTGAGAGGAATGGTGAGTATGAGTAAATATGAGACATTAACTAATTACATAGTAAAAATAAACAATGATGGTTCGTATAAACGACCTTTACAGATGCCATTCATTATTTATACTGAAACAATTAATTCTTTTGTAGATGATGTAAATAACTTTATAGATATTCATAAGGAAATGGAATTAACAAGTTATGGCGATATCTTAAATGAAAATGAATTAAAATGGGATTATAATTCGATGGCTGGAGCAAATATTAAATTACTAGATGAGCAATGTATTATAGCTCTTATAGTAGCAGCAATTCGTGCTGATAGATTTAGTTCGGGAACTTTATTACGTTTTTTTGAAGAGGGTATTATTTTAAAGTGGCTTGAATGACTGAAAGAGTTTAATAATTGATAACATAAATTTTGAAATTTGATTTTTAGGAATGATTATTATAGGAGGTATTTGGAATTATGAAAGTACATTATTTTCAAAGATATAGTAGTATGGAAAATGTAGCTACTAATAATACTTTGCTATTATTATCAAGGTTATACTCGTATTCACCAGGATTGTTTCATAGTTTTTTAGGTGGTTTAGCAGAGAATTCATTTACAAAATTTGATACAGAAATTAGTTTTGAACAGCAAGTTTCTAGTGATAAGTCGGTGCCAGATGGTCAAATACTTCAGAGAGGTTTTAATGTGGTTATTGAAGCAAAAATTGTAAAAAAATTTAATATTAATCAGATTAAAAATCATTTGAGTAAATTTAAAGAAATGGAAGAGTTTCAGATTATGTTAACTTTGAGTCCGTTTGAACTTGAATTAAAGCAAAATGAAGAGATTAAACAAATTATCAAAGATGAAAATAAAAAAGTAAAACATATTCATACTACATTTAAGGAAATTATTGAAAAATTTTCAGATGTAATCGATGGAAATAGAGATTTTGAAATGAATGATATTTTAGAAGATTACAGAGAATACTGTTCTAAATCGAATCTTTTATCAAATGCTGAAAATTTGATGAGAGCAGTTCTTACTGGAGCTACATTTGAAGATAACTTAGATTTAAATTTATATTATGATCCAAAGGATAGAGGATATTCAGATCATAAATACATTGCTTTATATAAGGATAAAGCTATTAGAGCAGTAGGAGAAATATATGATATTGTTGAGGCCGAGTGTATTGACAACGAGTTGAAGATTATAAACCATAAAAAGGTTATTTCAGATAAGCAAATTGAAAATATAAAAGAAGCAATGCAAAGAGCTGAAAAGTATAACTATGATATTACAGCAGATCATAAGTTTTTTTTAGTAAAAGAATTTCATAAAACATTTTATGAGAAAAAAACATCTGGCCCTTTACGAGGAAAGAAATTTTTTGATATTACCAAAATTTTTCCAAGCATTAATATTAAATCAGCTTTACAATTAGCTGATATGTTATCTGATCAGACATGGTAAAGATAAATTGAAATTATTTTTTAAGGAGATATTATATGTTTAAAGCAAATTGGAATGGTAAAATTATATTTTCTTTTGATATAAAAAATATTTATGGATATAAGGATTATTCTATAGAAAAAAAATTCAGAGATGCTGGTTATAATAGGGAGTTGAAGTGTGTTGAGTGTGGTGATGATGTAATTCTTAAATCGGGTGATAAAAAAGTACCACATTTTGCTCATATATCAAGAAATCATACATGTGAAATTCAGAGTAATGAAAAATTTGAATCCGAAGAGCATAAATTAGGAATTCAAAAATTGTTTAGTTTTTTCAGATCAAAAGTTGAAATTGATTTAATAGATATTAATTATAGATTTGGTTTTGGTAGAAGAGCAAATATATATATTGAAAATAAAGATAGTAAAATAGCTATAGAATATGTAGTAAACCCCATGAATTATAATGAATGGGGAAATAAGCACAAAGATTATTTAGATAATAATATAATTCCATTGTGGGTTTTGAGTAGGAAAAAATTCACAGAAATGAGTGGAAAGGATTATAATTTTTTTGAAAAAACCGTGGAAATAACTAATTCGGTTGGGATTCTTTTTACACTTGATACAACTAATGATAGGATATACTTTGCAAAATTTCTTGATTATTTCAAAGAAAATGTAGTTTTTCAAAGAAAAATTTATAAAGAATATTTTTTGATTTCTGAAGTAGAGTATGATGTAAATAATGGGTTTTCAAGTTGTGAATTTTTAGAAAGATATCAAGAAGAGAAGAATAAATTTAATGAAAAATGTGATAAAAAATATTCTGAAATGCTAAAAAATCAGAATGAGAGTAATAAAAAAGTTGAAGAAAAAAATAGAATTAATCAAATGGAAAGCATTAAAAGTGAAAAGAGAAAAAATATAAATAGAGTAAAAGCTAAGAATTATAGTAAAAATTTAGGATCTGCTAACTCTTTATCAAGAGAAGAAAAGTGGGCATATTGTATTAATTGTGGTAAATATACAAATGAATGGTGGTATTTTGAACCACCTAATAAATGCAAATGTTACTGTACTATGGAAAAAGGAAGAAATTTGAAAGATGAAAAAAAATAATAAACTTTAGTATTTATTTTCTCAAATTATTGGGCAGTTTATTGAGAAATAAATACATTGAAATATCCATACAAATTGAAATTCTATAAATTAAGTAATTGATACAATTCTAGATAATGTTAGAAATGTTGGAGATGAAAAAATACTAAAACCATTATTAAAAAAAGTAAAAAATGAAATTGGACTTGAAGCAGAAGAATTATCAGCGGATAAAGTTTATGGAAAAACAGAAAATAGAGCATTTCTAAAAGATAATAATATCGTTTCAAATATTTTATTTCCAAAAAAATCTAGTAAAGAAGTAAATTATTTTGGATTAAAAGATTCTGAAATATCAGAAGAACTTGATTACGTAATATGTCCAAATAAAATAAAAACAAAAAAATATAGCGCCCATCACGATAAAAGAAATAACCAAGATTTTATGATATTTAAATTTCCTAGAAGCGAATGTGATAAATGTAAACTTAGAGATGAATGTCTACATAAAATTAAAAAAAGAACTAAAAGAGAAAATTTCAGGAAATTACGTGTATCAACTAGATATGATGCAATTTTAAAAGATAAAGAAAGAAATGAAACAAAAGAATTTAAAAAAGCAATTAATAATAGATTCATAGTAGAAAGAAGATTTGCTACTTTAGTTAATAATCACGGATTAAGAAGATGTAGATATTAGATTACTAGGGGCAATTTTAATTTGCCGACCAGAAAATAGTACGGTTTGTTGACCTATTATTATGAATAAATATTCAAATCATAGGTTTTGTTGCCTAAAAAGCCTAGTTTTTCGGAGGCTTCCCTGGCACCGATATACAAGTAAGGAATTTACGAGTTTCTTTGTTGATATCAAAAAAAGAAAGTTGATAAAAGTTTGACATAGTTTTCTCCTTTCATGGGAATTTGTTTGTTATTTGTTGATATATAGATACCTATATTGGAGGAAACTATTCTAAATAAATGAAAGAAAGTTGCTGATTGCAATGGATTGTACAGTTTTGCAATTAGCTAAAATAGCTTATTACAAGGAGGGAAAGAAATGACAGAAAAATTAGATTTTTCAAAAACTAAAAATAGTCATATGGAATCATTAGATTTAGAGACAATTTTAAAAGCTGTGGATGGTGATAATGAGTGTATGATAAAAATTATTAAACATTACAAACCATATCTTGATGAACTTGCAACAATTAAAGTACAAGATGAGTTCGGAAATGAAACGCATTATTTAGATGAAACGATCAGAATGCAATTAGAATCAAATTTATTTGAATCAGTATTAAAATTTAAAGTTGACCTCAGTAAATAGTGAGGCCATTGAAAAACTATTATACAAAGAATAGAAACCACTTTTGTAGGTTAAAGTAGTATAAAAAAATACTGATAAACCTGAAAAAAAGTTGCGTTAGAGATAAAGAGAAAAATAATAAATTTAATGTTAGATGTAGAGTTGGTACTCTATGTTTTCTTTTGAGTACTAATGCTAAATAACATATTAAAAAATGTGCTCTAATTCTTTCTAATTAACATATTCGTTCGGAAATCATAAAAAAAGAAGCAATTGTTTGTAGATGTTGTGGCCGTGATTTAGAAGAAACTGAAGGGTTTCCTTGTATGTATACGGTTGATAATTTCAAAAATTTCATAGTAATCGAATGCTGCAAAAGCAATGAAGCTCAATTTCCAAATACATTATATTTGTAATTAGCAGAAAGATGGTAAATTTACTTTTCTAAACAGAAATTTGAACAGTTTAAATTTGAGTGGGTTTTAATAAATAAAATTCACTGAAATATAAATGATTATGTTAGTTTTTCGGTGGCTTCCTTGGCACCGATATACATTCTCTTTTATCAGCTGATTCTTCACGATATTAGTAGTTATAATTGTGTATTATTAATACCAGGAATTATTATTTAACCTATTAAATTTAACGAAACTCTATTTTTACCATTTGATTTACTCTCGTATAACGCTTTATCTGCTCTCGTTAGTAGTTCTGTAGCAGAAGATTCCTTTACATAATTAGCTACTCCGATACTTATTGTTTTATCAATGTCAATTTCGTTATTAATTAATGATAATTTTTCACTAAGAAACTTTAATTTTTCTAACAAATCATTTTGAGATCCATAAAAAATTATAGCGAATTCATCTCCGCCCCATCTCGATATAATGTTTGGTTCTTTAAATATTGTTTTTGCAATATCAACAAATTCAAAAAGCATTTCATCACCTTTTATATGTCCGAAATTATCGTTTATATATTTAAAATTATCAAAATCAATTAATATAACATATGCTTCTATAGGCAGCCTATTGCTAAATAACTCTGCTAAATACTTATCGAATAATCTCCTATTAGCAGCTGTTGTCAACTTATCATAATTCGCATCAATCGCTAGTTTTTCATTCAATATTTTTAATTTGTTAGTGATTTTATCTAAGGCTATTTTCTCATCATTATATGCTACAGCAAATTTTTTAATTAAAAAATATATTGCTGTTAAGACTAATGGCATTTGAATTAATCTATCAATAAACTGTGAATTATTGTTATAAATTTTTAATGTTTCTGGATAATAATATTCCAACATCAATAGTCCTTCAAATACTACAATTAGTGAAACTATCAAAGTTGATCTTTGTTTACCTTCAAACAAATACGTTGTTACAATAAGAATAACAAATATATAAGCAATTGTATTATTACTACTTCCACCCGAATCAATCCATCCAAAAGGAGTAAAAATAAGAATAATAAATAAAAAATAAAAAAACTTAGATTTTTCTATTCCATTATTATAAAGCATATATGATACTACTGTAATCACTGCTAAAAAAATCCATTTTATTTGTACGGAAAATGGAAAGCCTGCAAAAATATTACCAACTATACTTACTGTTGATAATATAAATGCTATAATTAAAACAATTTTATAAATTTTATTTTCTAACATATTTTCCTCCAATTTAATAATATTAATCACGATACATTATAATCTATAATATTTTATAAGAAATTCATATTTATTCAAAATTAATTATGTATTATTCTTATTTTGTTTATTTTTATATTATATATCTAAAACTGCTATATGGAGAAGCTTTTATGAAATAAATAATAATTGCTATCAGAATTAAGACTAACGGTGTAAGGTAACAACAAACTAACATATTCATTTAGTGGATAAATGAATTAGATTTGGTATTATAATGAATTAATCATAGAGGTTATGAAATATACGTTGGCAAAACAATAAAGGAAGTTTGGTGCTTTTTATTAGCATCTAACTATAATAAATGGTATAATTGCGGAAGCTCATATGAGTGTATATCTATGGAGGGATTATGAAGAATGCTAAAATATTAATGAAAATTAGTGAGGCCCTAGATTTTGAAGCTGTTGATTTAGTTAAAATATTTAAATTAGATCAGATAGAGATATCAGAAGCTAAAGCCGAATTATTATTACTAGGAGAGAGTGAAAAACCTTTAAAATATGAAGATTTAGAATCATTTCTAAATGGTTTGATTGTATTGTTTAGAGGAGAAAAACCTTTAAAGGATGGACAAGAAAAAAGACAACCAACATTAGTTGAAGATGATAAAAGTATTAACAATGTTGTGCTTAAAAAAATGAAAATCGCGTTATCATTAAATAGTGAAGATATGTTAGACATGTTTAAGTCAGTGCAAGTTGAAATCTCAAAGGATAAATTAACTACACTATTTAGAAAAGAATCGCATAAAAATTATAAATACTGTAGAGATATATATGTGATTGGATTTTTAAAGGCTGTATCAGAAAGAAACTTTAACCTGTGATAAGCACCAATAAACTAGGTGTAATATCAAACTAAGAGGTAAAAGATTAACTAAAAAAATAATAATTAATAAAAGATAATTTTTTCAAATGAATTATCTTTTTTAATGCAAAAAAGAATGGTTTGGCAATAATATTGTAAAGTTATAATTAGATATTTATATTAATGAATTAGAATGTTATAATATATATATAGTTTGAAATTAAAGATATTTACAGGGAGAAATGAATATGAAAAAAATATATGTAATTATAGCATTAATCATAGTAGTACTTATGATGGGGTGTAATGATAAGAATAATGAAAAAGATGTTCATCAAGAGGTTGCATCTACTACTAATGACAGTACTGAATTAGAAGAAGCATTAATATTGAAGGTAGAATATCCCGAATCAGTAGCTTTTGATGATTATGATAGTAAACGATTAGTATTTACTGAGAATGTTATAGATGATGAATATGGAGGGATGCTAGCGAATTTTTCATATGAATCAGCATCAAGAATATTATATAAATCTGATGAGAATAAATGTTATTCGCCAATAAGTTTATATATGGCATTATCACTTTTAGCTAGTGGTGCTAGTGAAGAAAGCGAAGAAGAGATGCTTACTTTACTTGGTATACCTAATAAAGAAAAATTAGCTGAAGAAAATGCAAAGATTTTTAGAAGGTTATATAAAGATAATAAAATTGAAAAACTTAAAATCGTAAATTCTTTATGGATGAGCGATGAATCTTTATTTCATGATGATTTTATAAATAATGCTAAAGAGAATTATTACGCATCTTTATTTAGTGTAGATTTTAATGAGAAAATAACAAATGATTTAATGAGCACTTGGGTTTATGATAATACTAATGAGATAATCTCACCAAAGATTACAACAAATCCTGATCAAGTTATGGCAGTATTAAATACACTATATTTTAAGAATGAATGGTCTGATAAATTTAATAAGGATGCTAATACTATTAGTGAATTTTATTTAACTGATGGTAAAGAAGTTGAATGTGAATATATGAATATTACTTATGATGCTAGAGAGTTTATTCGTGGTGATAATTTCACAAGTGCATCACTAAACTTAAAAGGTGGCAGTAGAATGATGTTTGTTCTTCCAGATAAGGAAGTTAGTGTAGATGAACTTGTATCCTCTCCGAAACTATTTGCTTCAATGCTTACAAAAAAGAGTGATAATTATGGAAAAGTAATTTTTCAAGTTCCGAAGTTCTCTTATGATGATAATAGTAAAATGAAAGATATGTTAATTGATATGGGGATGAAATCACCATTTGAGTTTGGAAGTCAGTTTAAGGATATAAGCAATGGTATTACATTTATATCAAATATTTCTCAAGATACACATATATCTATAGATGAAAACGGAGTTGAGGCAGCAGCATTTACTCAAATAGACTTAGCTGGAGCTATGCCACCTACTGAAAATATTGCTGAAATGATATTAGATAGACCTTTTATATATGTTGTATATGATCGTGGTGTAATATTATTCACTGGTATTGTAAATAATCCATCAAAATAATGAGTTAAATTAACAGTGTTAAGGAGAACTTAGATATATGCATATTAGTTAAGTCTAAAAATAGCAAAAATTAATGTTTTAAAAGTCTAAAAATAGTAAAAAACTCCACTTTTTTGACTTAATACAATTTAAGAGATATAATATTATCGAGGGGTGGTTAAATTGTTAAGAAAAAATATGGAGTATTTAGTAAAGTGGAAAAACAAAAAAAATAAATTGCCTATAGTTTTATTAGGGGCTAGGCAAGTTGGTAAAACATATCTTATAAAAGAATTTGCTAAAAAGCACTATGAGGATTATATATATTTGAATTTTGAATCAGATAGTTATTTAAAAGAATTATATGAAAAAGATTTAGATCCAAAAAGAATACTTAGTGAAATAGAATTATATTTAAATAAAATTGTTGAACCTGAAAAAACATTAATAATATTTGATGAAATACAGATAGCTGAAAAAGCTATTACGGCATTAAAATATTTTGCAGAAGAATTACCTGAATATGATATTATTTCTGCTGGTAGTTTACTTGGAGTTGCTGTTCAAAGAGAAAACTTTTCATTTCCAGTTGGAAAGATTGAATTTATGTATTTATATCCATTTATGTTTGATGAGTTTTTAATGGGTGTTGGAAAAGGTATATATATTGATAAAATTAATAGTTGCTACGAAAATAATGAAGCAATGCCTTTACCTATACATGAGAAATTAAATAATTTTTATAAACATTATTTATGTATTGGTGGTATGCCAGCTGCAATAAATGAATATAAATATAAAGAAATGAATTTACAACATTTTGATAGAAATGTTCATCAAAATATAATAAATGCATATATTGCAGATATGAGTAAATACTGTAGTGGTACTGAATCTGTTAAAATACAAGCAATATATAAATCAATCCCTGAACAATTAGCTGGAGATAATAAGAAATTCAAGTATAGTGTTGTTAAAAAAGGATCTAAAGCATCAGAATTTGGTAGTTCAATAGAGTGGCTTATGCTTAGCAACTTAAATATTGAGTGTTCACTTATAAAAAGAGCTGAATATCCACTTTCAGTATATAAAGAAAAAGGATTCTTTAAAGTTTATTTAAGTGATGTAGGATTATTAATGTCACTTTCTAAAATGCCTTTTAAAAAAGTATTACTTGAAAATGAACATAATTTATTCAAAGGCGCAATTACAGAGAACTATGTTGCACAGCATTTAAAAATTAATAATAAAGAATTATACTACTGGAAGAAAAATTCTTATGAAGTAGATTTTTTAGTAGATATTAATGAAGAAATTATACCTATGGAAGTAAAAAGTTCTGCTAATACTCGATCTAAAAGCTTAAAAGAATATATTAGAAGTAATAATCCGGAGTATGCAATAAGACTTTCAACTAAAAATTTTGGATTCGATGGTAAAATAAAAGCTATACCATTATATGCAGCATATTGTATTAATAATTAATAGAGGAGGCGAATCATGTCTATGATTTACGAGGCAATTACTTTTGCAACAAAAATGCATGAAGGGCAATATAGAAAGAAAACAGATATACCATATATCGTTCATCCATTTAGTGCGATGTATTCATTGAAAGATTGTGGTATTGAAGATGAAGAAGTTTTAATTGCAACTCTGTTACATGATGTTATTGAAGATTCTGGCGTTACATATGATGATATCAATGCTAAATTTGAAAAGCAAGTAGCTAATCTAGTAAGTAGTGTATCTGAAAATAAGGCATTATCATGGGATGAAAGGAAATTACATACGGTTGAAGATTTAAAATCTTCTTCATATGAAACGAAGTTGATAATTCTTGCAGATAAATCAAACAATCTAAGCACTATTGTAAAAGATTATAATGAAATTGGTGATCAATTATGGAATCGTTTTAATAGAGGATATCTTTATCAAAGATGGTATTATACACGATTATATTTTCTTTTGAAATCTGATATTCAAATTAATTCATTGAGTTTATTTGAAAAGTACGAGAAATTAATAATTGAACTGTTTAAAGATTTATATCCTACGCCTGTTTTAAGTTTGCCTAATGAAAATCCTGGTGAAAAGACAATTTGCTACGGTGAAGGTATTCTTTCAAATGGAATTCTATATTTATCAGAATATTGGTTTGTAGATGGAATATCTAATTATACATATTACTTTGGTGATGTTTTTAATGAAAATGTTTCTGATGAAAGTGTTATGAATTTATTGATTAAAGACGGACTTGTTGAATTCTATACTGAGAAGCAATTTTATAGTTTGAGAATGATAAAAGATATAAATGGAAATGATGCATACACTATGAATATAGTTATTGGTGATGATGAGAATACATTTGCTAATGCTAATTCTTTAGTAAAAAGGTCAATATAATAAAATTTAATCAGTTAAATTTAAACTTTGAAAATCTTTTAATCTTAAATTTTATGAATCTAAAGAAGTTTTACTAACATTGCCAAGGAAGCCTATTTTTAGTGACTTTCTTGGCAATGTTATATTTCAAGTTAGATTTTGAACCACATGTGATGGCAATTAACCTATAAGGTTAATATTAATTGCGTAAAATATAACGATATGTTATAATAAAATTACCTTAGAGGTTAATTAAATAAATCGAGGTGAAAAATTGCTTAATATTCTATATAGAACTAATAGTCTGGAGAAAATGTGTACATACAGACTATTCAAAAGCACAAAAGAAATATAGCGTTGATATAGCGACTAAAATTCATCAACGTATTGATGAAATTCAATCTGCTACTTCAGTTGAGATGTTAGTGCATTATAGTATTGGTCGATGTCATCAATTGGCAGGGAATCGTAAGGGTGAGTATGCAATGGATTTAGTACACCCTTATAGAATAGTTTTTGAACAAGTAGATGGGGAAATTGAAGTTGTTAAGATAATAAAAATTGAAGATTATCATTAATAATGCGTTTGATTCTAGGAGGGGACGAAATGATGCATAGTAAAAAAACAATTGCAATTCCACCTGGTGCAACTATTAAGGAACAGTTAGAAACCAGAGGAATGAAGCAAAAGGAATTTGCAATAAGAATGGATTTATCAGAAAAACATGTTAGCAGATTAATTAATGGACAAGTTGAGTTGACTAAACCTGTAGCAATTAGATTAGAAGCTGTTTTAGGATTGCCAGCAAATTTTTGGAATAGTCTTGAATCAAATTATCGTGAAAAGCTTGCTCGAGTAATAGATGAAAATGAGCTTGAAAAAGATGCACAAATAGCAAAACTATTTCCATATGCAAAGGTTGCAAAACTTGGATGGGTACCTGAAACTAGAAAAGCTGAAGAAAAAGCAATTCATTTAAGACGCTTTTTTGAAGTAGCTAAATTAGAATTACTAGAACTATTAAAGACACCTGGTATAGCATATAGAAAAGTAGGTTCAAATGGAACCGCTGATTATAGTCTTGCTATTTGGGCTCAAAAAGCCAAAGTAGATGCAAGAAATTATGAATTATCACCAATAAATATTAGTAAATTAGAAGAAGTTATTCCTACAATTAGAGAAATGACTCTTATGGAACCTAATGAGTTTTGCAAGGAGTTAATTCAAATACTATCAAAATGTGGTATAGCATTGGTATTTTTACCTCATATAGGAGGATCATTTCTACATGGTGCAAGTTTTTATGATGGAAAACATATTGTGCTAGGATTAACAGTTAGAGGTAAGACTGCAGATAAGTTTTGGTTTAGTTTATTTCATGAATTATATCATATATTATCGGGTCATATAAATAATCCTGAAGGAACAAATGATATAGATGAGCAAGAAGCCGACAGTTATTCTAAAAATGTGTTAATCCCAAAAGAACGGTTTGATGAATTTAGAAGAAATGAATGTTATTCAAGAGAATGTATTATCCAATTTTCAAATGATGTTAATATTTCTTCTGGGATTATATTGGGTAGATTACAGAAAGAAAACTATGTGCCTTATAATCGATATAATGATTTAAAGGAAAATTATGTTATTTCATAAATGGTACTATGTGTAACTGGAATATAGATATCTGAATTCAAATTATAAAAAGTATATATATAGATGGGAGAGCTTATGAAATATATTCATTATATAGCAGCAGAAATGTATGGTTATAGTTATGGACGTTATGCAGATAAATTAGAAATTCGACATATAAGATTTACTAAAATTATGCCAAATACAATAAGAACAATGCAAAAGCAGAAAAAGAAAATTGGGATAATTCCAGATTGGCATCCAAACTAGAAGTAGAGATAGATGATATAGAAAAAATGAAGCAAGCACTTGATAGAGCAATTAAAATTGTGGATAATTCAAATGCAGGGGAAATATTTATTGCAGGTATTAAGCAATCAATTAAAAATGCTATGGATAAAGGACTAGACTAGTTACTGAATCAGATATTGATGCTTTAATATTACAAATTTGTTATAGAGTATCAGATTTTGGATTTTTGTTAAATGAAGAGGATAAATCTATAAGTGATTACGATGAATTACTTAAAGCATAGAGGAGTATTATGGACAACAAAACTGATATTTTAATTTATCAAACAGTAATATAAATATTGATGTTAGACTAGAAAATGAAGCTGTATGGATGACTCAAAAATAAATTGCAAAATTATATAAAAGAATCTAAGAACGATAAATGATCATATTAAAAATATTTATGAAGAGGGAGAATTATAAGAGAAAGCAACTATCCGGAAAAACCGGATAGTTCGAAACGAAGGCAACAGGAGAGTTCCTGAGAAAAATATAGTTTGGAAAAAGATGATTTTCTTTAAGAGAATTGGGGGAATATAATGACGGGAAATAATAAAAGTATGATATTTAACAGAATTACAGCTTTGATAATACTAATCGCAATTGCAGCAGTTTCGTTTGCTTATGTATCTAAATTGGTGACTAAGCCAGAATTCAATGCGTCAACAATAGAATCTTTGGATGAAAAAAAAGAAACGGTTATGAAACTTGCAGTAGCAGCAGCTGCATCTTCTACAGCTTTATCGTTGATTCCTGGTGATACTGCTATGCCAGTTGCGAATCAAATTGCGAAGTTATCTTCATATTTCATTGTTATTCTTGCAGCAATTCTATTGGAGAAGATGTTAATTGCAGTAGTTGGCTATGTATCATTTACTTATATTATTCCATTTGCATGTTTTTTGGGGATTTTGTATGTGTATACTAAGAAAGAACTTTTATTGAATATGGCAATAAAACTAGCGATATTTGGAATTGTTATATTTCTAGCAATTCCGGCAAGTGTACAAGTAAGTAACTTAATGGACGAATCATATCAAGTTTCATTAAATCAAAATTTAGAAGCTGTGGAACAAAGTGAAGAGTATATCGAAGAAAAAGATAATGAGACATCAGAAGAAGATAAAAATTGGAAGGAAAAAATAGGTGGTTATGTATCTAAAGTTACTACTAAGGTTACTTCTAAAGTAGAGAATAAGCTGACTGAAACGGTTAACAAAGGAGAAGAAATACTTGCTACATTTTTAGATGCTATTGCAGTTTTGATTATTACCTCATGTGTAGTTCCGATAGTTGTAATATTGATTTTTCTTGGGAGTGTAAAAATTTTATTTGGTTTTGATGTTAAAGCGATATCTACCCTTTTTCAGAAAAATCGAATAAACTAGTATTGTAATACAAATGGGACCATGAAAGCTACTAAGAATAACACATTTCAAGAAAAGTATGATTTTTCAAAACTCAAACCATTGGTATAACTAAATTTCAGTTATTAATAAACATAGAAGATAATTTCTAAAAGAATTATCTTTTCATTTTTTTGATAAAATCTGACTGCACACTTTTGACTTCAGTCATGAGTTAAGTCAGAAAAAAAGTTTCTTTTTTTAAAATATTATAAAATAAAACCTTTACAAAAACCAGCTCTGAACTGGTTTTTTAAGCACATCCAT
>JAMOQH010000085.1 GCA_027064085.1 bacterium
TGCTTCTGTATCCATTACGATAAATCCAGCAGCACTTTGTCCATCTATTGCATCTATGTATCTATCATATTTTCCATCATTATCTAAATCTTCACCAATATCAAGTTTTCCATTTTGATTTGTATCTATAATTATAGAATAAGCATTATTACTATCCCCTGGATTTTTAAGTTGAGGTGCTTTATTTAAATCCCAAATAAGAGTAGGTTTAATCGTTCTAAATGTTTTATTATCATTTGTTGCTACATCTTTTCTCATTGTTACAGCAACACTCGCTAAATCCATTCCATCTTCAAATGTTCCACCAGCAAATGGAACTACATAAATATCTACTTTTTCAGTATCTACTACTTTATCATTTTTAATAGTATGATATGGAAGTTGTTCTGCTTTTACATACACTTTTGTTAAGTTACTATCACTTCCATCAGGATTTTTACTACCTGTTTCAAAAAATGTATTTTCTATTTGAGCATGTGATGTATTACCATCTTCTACACTAACAGAAGTAATAACAGGTTTTGGCATATCATTTGCACTTGTTGGTTTTTTTAATAATAAAAAGAAATCTTGTTTAAACTTTGTCCCACTATTTTCAAGTGAAGTAACTTTTACATAAAATGATTTTAGACTTAAATCTCTTTTTGTAATAGTATAATTACCATCTTTTTGTTTTTCAAGTCCTACATCATACCAAATAGGCATAGGCTCAATCACACCTTTATCATTACTCATAACTTCTGCAAAACTTACTACTTTTAAATTAGGGTCTAAAATTTCTACTTTATGTAATTCATTTGGGGCAAGTCCAGCTATTTTTACATACATAGTTTCAAGAGGTGCTAATTTTTGTGTTTCTTTTAAATTTGAATCATATATTGTTATAAGTTGGTCAGCTGGAATTTTTTTCTCTTCCATACATCCTGTTGTAAATAGGATTGAAGCTAATACTAAACTTCCTGCTATTATTTTTTTATTCATTATTTCCCCCTTTAAACATTTTATTAAATGGAATTTCTAAAGAAAGATTAACCATCCAATATCTATTATTATTTGAATCATCTGCATTATTTGCTTCTAGACTATCTCTTCCAATATTAAATAATCCAGCACCTAAACTAAACCATCCCATTTTTAACTTCGCACCGGCATTTATAACACCATTTTTTCCTTCTTTATCTACACCTTGAATTTCACCCATAATATATAAAGTATTAAAAAATCTTAAATCAACACCACCTGCGAATTTAACTTCTGTAGATTCACCTTCATTTACTACCTCTTCTGCCATTGCAGTTAATGTAAGCACTGCTTTATCTGTTCCTAATGGAGCATTTATTGTTGTTACTACATACGGATTATAAAGAATATCTTTTTCATCTGAATAATCATTTGCAGCAATTGAAGCTAAATTTACCCCTACTGAGATTTGAGGAATATAATTATCTGCTAGATGAAATATTCTTGCTTTTAAATGATAAGTATCCATTTTTATATTTGTATAATCCCCATCATCCCATATAAAAACTCTTTTTGAATAACCAAGCTCTACATCTTCTGAACTTGAAAACATTACACTACCTGTTGTTAAGTATAGTTTTTGATTTTGTATTTCACCAGCATCTAAACCAGTGGCACTAAAATACAAATTACCTCTACCCATTGTATTTGCTTTTGGCACAAGCATTAAAGCATCTTCACCCCACATCATTGCAGGAGAAATATTTCTTTTGAATAAAGCCCATTCACTATCACTTGTTTCAGCCATTAAAGTTGAAGCTAGCAATAGCGAGACTAATGCTAATTTTTTCATAATTAAGCTCCTTGTTTTTTTTATTATATCATAGAAGTATATATAAAAGAGTGCCATTTTTAGAAATATAATAAAATTTTATGAATAATAGAATTTCTCTTATATTTTAATAAACTTGATTGACATTGACTCAATTTTATTGTATAATAAAGATAAAAAAAATTATATAAAGGATTAAAGATGGCAAAAAGTTTATATGAAACATTAGGAGTAAGCGAATCTGCTTCGCAAGCAGAAATTAAAAAGGCTTATAGAAAATTAGCAAGAAAATATCATCCAGATATTTGTAAAAAACCAGAATGTGAAGAAAAATTTAAAGAAATAAATGCAGCTTATGAAG
>JAMOQH010000086.1 GCA_027064085.1 bacterium
AGGGGCAGAAGCTCTTGATTGAGCATATTTAGATGCTGTAACAACTTTTTCTTCTTCTTCATCTTCAATAAAAACAGCAAACTCATCATCAATAACTTCTTCTGAATTATCATCTGAACTATCGTCAATCAAAGTATCTTTCATCTTCTTGTTTTCTCTCTCAATGATATCAACATATTGTGGGTTTTCTTTATCAGCAAAACCTTTTATTGATTTGTTTTCAGTATCAACTACTTCTATATAGTAAACAACTCCAACTTTACCCATTTCGTCAGGTGTGATTTCACTAGTATAAAATCCTTCTTTAGGATTCATTTCTTTTTCGGACCACTTCTTATCATTAATATTTTTATAGTGTAAAATTACATAGTTTACTTTATATGCATTCAAAATATTTGCTTTTATTTCGATGTTATGCCCTTGTTTCACCCTTATTACTTTTGTGTGTAATACTCTTATTGCATCACCCTCAGCAAAAACCGTAACTGAAAAAAATAATGTTAATAAAAATAAAGCAAAAACTTTTTTCATAAATCCCCCTTATTAAAATTAGGTAAAATCACAGATTTTAAAAATCCAATTAATCATACATTCTATTATACAAATAGAACACATAAATTCAATTTTTTTTTGTTTTTAAATTTACATAGATTAAATTAATGTAATAAATCGTAAAATTAAAATAAACTTGACTAAAATTTTAATTATTGATAAAATCAAACTTAAATTTTTATGAGGTTTCAATGAAATTAGTTTATTCACTCTTAATACTTATAATAGCCCTTTTTGTCTATTCTTGTGGAGGGGGCAGTTCCTCTGAAAAATGTTCAAAAGAATCACCAAATGGTAGTTGTGATGATGGGAAGACTTGTTCACAAGGAATTTGTATATCAAAAAGTGAAAAATGTTCTAATCAATATCCAAATGGTTATTGTGAAGGAGATAATACCTGCCAAAGCGGAGTCTGCGTAAGCAACAAAGCATGCTCTGAAACTGTTCCAAATGGAACTTGTGAAAACAGTTCTGAGTTTTGTGATAATGGAACTTGTAAGCCAATGATAAGTAAGTATAAAATAGGGGCTATTTCTGAAGTAATAGATGAAAATCATAATTTAACCAAAGTATATCATTTTTATATTATGGATATTATCTTAGGAAGACATAAACACAGAATTACAAATGATGTGCAATCATGTATAAACAAAGATAGTTGTTGGATTTCCCCTAATTATAAATATTTTTTATACCTAATAGATGCAGGGAATGGTAACTACTCATTAAAAATAGTTGATGTTCCTAATGATTTCCAAACAAATTTTGCATCATCTGAAATAGTAACAACTAAGCTAATGGGGCAACCTTATTTTTTAAATGACGGCAAATCATTTATCTACCTAGATACAACAGGCCAAGTTCAAATGATAAAAAAATATAATATGGAAAATAAATCAACAAGTGATATTGCAAAATTTTCAGTTGTTAAACAAGGTCAAGATGGTGACGGAAATCCAGTAGATTATGATCATCCTGCTGTAAATTTCACAATAAGTCCTGATAATAAAACTATGGTTTTTGATATTATGATGGACTATAGAGTTGAAAACAACCCATCTGAAATATGGAAACTAGATATAACAACTAAAGACGCTACGCCTGTTCTTATTTATAAATTCAATAAATTTAACCAAGATGGAAATGGTATGAATTGGGGTGTTATATCACAAGATAATCAAACATTAGCTTTTATTTCAGCCGCGGGCTTACAACATAGATTACATATTGTGAATATGGATGGTAGCAGCTTAGATGAAAGCGGTGGCGACCCTGTTGGTAAAGGAGATGGTAATCCATTAGGTAAGTTTATCGGTCCTGATTATAATAGTTGTGGAAATATTGAAGGAACACAAATTTGTGATATGAAATCAGAATTATACTTCTCAAAAGATAATAATTTTTTATATTTTGCAGGAAAAGTAGGTAAATATACAGATATGTCACCTATGATTAATCTATATAAATTTGATATTGCAAACAAAAACTTAATCCAAATTACAGATGCAAATACAGACTTAAAAGATCAACCATTACAATCAGTAGCCTTTAACATGGACACGGGAAATATTATCTATACAATAGAACAGCATGGATATTTTAAAAATTTTGAAGCATGGTACTTAGACTTAAACTCAACTGCAGCTGATTTAGGTAAAAAACAAATAACTCAAACAAGAGAATTAAGAGAGTTGAAGCTATTTTTTTTAAAACAATAGGAGGATAAAATGAAAAAATTTCTAATATCGGTATTTACATTATTTACAACTATTTCTCTGTTTGCAGGAAGCAATGATATTAATATGAATGAAGATTACTACACTCAAATTATTATTGAAGCCCTTAAGGGAGATGTTGATGGATTTAAAGATCAAGCAACAAAGGAAATGCAATCATATTTTGATGATTTAAGTAATCAATTAGGTTTTGGTATGTCTTATCATAATTCTTCTCCTGCACAGAACCTTAAATTTGGAATATTACCAACCTTGGAAGCCGGTATAGATTTTGCAATTTTGCAAGTTGATACAAGTGATAAAATGTGGTCTTATGTTATGCCTAAAGATGATACTCCTGCAGTATTTGTAATTCCAAGGTTACATATAAACATGTCTTTACCGTTCGATTTTGAATTATCTTTTGCAGGAGCAATGGTTCCTACAACTAATATCTATCTTATAGGCGGAGCACTTAAGTGGTCTATAGTTGGTACTAATGATTCATTTTTTAATTTAGCTCTAGCAGGAAATTTCACTAAATTATTAGGAATTGATGAAGTTTCAATGCTTTCCTATGGAGGAAATATTTCAACTTCATTAGATTTTAAAGTATTGGTTCCTTATTTAGGTGCAGGAATCGTTAAAATTCATTCATCTGCCACAGTTCCTAACTTTACAGGAAAAATAATTGATGATATTTCAGATGACAAATTACAAGTTCCTAATATGACACCTGATGAAGTAAGGCAAAAAATAAAAGAACAATTTGATGATGGAAAACCTTTTGTTGAACTTAAAGATTTTGATGAAATTAAACCTAATTTCTTTTTTGGAACAAGATTTGATTTATGGCTATTAACATTTAATGCAGAAGTTGCATTTAGTTACGACTTTGAAAGAAGTGAATATATAAATACAATTTACTCTTTAAGAGCCAATATGAGTTTTTAAATAATGTTCTTTAAAAATCATATAAAAAAAATAATCTTTCTATCAATAATATTAATCTTTTTTATCGTTTTTGCGTTATCCAATACATCTACAGTTACAATTGAAATTTTTCATATAAAAGAACAATTTCAACTTTGGGTATTAGTGCTATATTCAATTTTACTTGGTTCAATAACAACTATATTATTTATAATTTCACCTATAATTAACCTAAAATCTAAACATAAAACATTAATTAAAAAATTTGAAACTTTAAGCAATACGAAATTATCTGAGATTAAAGAAATAAAAACTGATATAATTGAATAGTTTAGATTTTGTTTAATTTCCTCTAAAAGCAGGAAACCTTTTCTTTTCTTTTTCTGCTAATTTATTATATTTTTCAATAGCTTCATCTGTTCCAATAACAAGTAAAATGTCATTTTTATTTATTTTAGTTTGTGCTGTTAAATCAAAAGTATAGTCACTTTCATTTTTTATTGCAATAATTGATAATTTATATATTTTCCGAAAATGAAGTTCCTGTAATGTTTTATTTGCTATTTTATGAATTGCTTTTACTTCAATTAATCTATAATTAGATGAAATGGGGATATATTCTAAAATAGTTTTTAAAGAAAGAGTTTTTCCTAATCTTTCAGCACTATCTCTTTCTGGAAATAGTATATTCTTGATTTTAAGTTTTTTTAAAATCCTTAAGTGTTGATCATTTATAGCTTTAACATATAGATTTTTAAAATTTTTATCTTTAAAATAAAGAGTTGCTAGTAAACTAGCCTCTAAGTTACCTAGTGAAATAACAGCAAAATCAATATGTTCATCTGGTATAAGCACAGATAAGTCATCTTCTATTATGACATCTGCAATAATAGCATCTGTAACAAAATTTTTTATTTTATTAATTCTAACTTCATCTTTGTCTATAACTAATAAATCAACACCTGACTTTGCCATAGATAGAGATAAATAATACCCAAACTCACCAAGACCTAATATAACACCTTTTTGCATATTTTATCCTATTAAAATTTTTTCTTCTGCATATTTTTTATTTCTATTATCAGGATTAATTAAAATAGAAAAAATTAATGCAGGCCCAACTCTCCCAATAAACATTATTAAAATAATTACAATTTTAGAACTCGCAATTAATTTCTGTGTAACATTTAAACTTAAACCAACTGTTCCTATTGCTGAAACTGCTTCAAATATAATATCTAAAAAATAAATATCAGGATGTGTATATAATAATACTGCAATAGAAATAAATAAAAAAACAATATATAATAAAAATAAAACTAGAGCCTGATAAATAACAGAATTTGGAATTCGTCTCTTTCTTATTGTAACATCTTTAAAATTATTATTTGCCATAAAAGTAACTAAAAATAGCAATGCAAATGTTGTTGTTTTGATACCGCCAGCAGTTGATCCAGGAGAACCACCAATAAACATTAAAACCATAGTTATAAATTTTGATTCATGGGATAAAGAATTTAAATCTATAGTATTAAAGCCTGCAGTTCTTGTTGTAACTGATTGAAAGAAAGCTTCTAATAAGGTAATTGGCTCAAAGAAATAAAAAATAATTGTACCTAGAATTAACAAAGCAATCGTTACATTAATAACTATCCATGAATTTAATGATAAGAAGGAGTGATATACTTTAATTTTTTTTAAAAATCTATTTTTTATTGCAGCAACGATCTCGAAAACTACTAAAAACCCTATTCCACCTGTAATGATTAGAAATGCTATTGTTAATGTATAGCCTGTATTATCATGATATCTTACTAATCCATCTGAATATAATGAAAATCCTGCATTACAAAAGGCTGAAACAGAATGAAAAATAGAATAGAATATCCTTCTTACAATATTTTTATCACTACTAAAGATAATTAAAAAAATAGCTCCGATTGATTCTACGATTAAAGTATATTTAAACAAAAATAATATAAATGATTTAAGAGAAAATCTGGGTGTTTTTTGTAAAAAAGCATATTGTAGTACATTTTGATTTGAGAATGATATTTTAGCTTTTAATCCCCAAATAATTATTCCTATGAATGTCATTAAACCTAAACCACCAATTTGAATTAATATTAGAAGTATTATTTTTCCAAAAACAGTTAATTGACTTGAAACATCTATAACAGATAAACCCGTTACACAAACAGCAGAAGTTGAAATAAAAAGGGAGTTTATATATGATAATTCTCCATTGTGTGATATAGGTAAGTATAATAGTAAAGAACCAGTAAATATAACTGCCAAAAAAGACAGTAATAACAATTTTTGTGGTTTATTTTTTACTTTTTTTATCGTTTTATTCATTTTAACAGACACTACACCTTAAAAATCTAGTGATGATATATCTTTTTATTAAGATTTGTCAAGATTATAGAATTAAACACTAATTGAACTCACTAAATCTAAATAAAATCACCATCCCTACTTATATGGAGTTTACGATCTCTGATAAAACTATGTAATTCTTGCAAAAATATCATTTCATGTTATAATAATAATACTTTTAAGAGGTATTATGTATAAGTTTAGTTTTATTTTTTCAATATTATTAATATTTACCCTATCATCTTGTGTTTTTGAAAGTAAAAAAAAAGAAGATTTTTGTATTTTTGATACAGATTGTGCTGGAGACAGTTTTTGTAAAGACAGTAAATGTGAAAACTATATTGTATGCACAAATTCAAATGAATGTTCTGAAAATGAAAACTGCATAGACAACAAATGCAAAAAAAGACACTGTATGAATGATGATGAATGTGGTCAAGACGAATACTGTTTAGATGATTTTAATTGTGTTCATATTGCTAAAAAAGATATTGGAGAGAACTGTTTAAGTTATGGTTCATTAGAGTGCAAATCTAATCAATGTATTGCGGATGAATATAGATTTTTTTGTACTCAAAAATGCGAGAAGGATGAAGATTGCCCTAGTACAATGTTTTGTGGCAATTTTTTTGATGATGACTTAACATGTTTATATAAAGATGGCCAAGGCGATAATCAAGGAAGATATTTTTCTGATTGTAGTCTTAATGGTCAAAGTGATTGTATGGATATTTATACTTGTGTAGAAAATATTAATAGTAAAAGTGAGGATAGATGCTTAGCAACATGTACAACAGATACAGATTGCTACCAAGGATTTAAATGTAGTATGCATACTGATTATAATTACTACTGTATTCCACCAGCAAATAAACTAACTGGTGAATTATGTAATAGATTTAATGGTTTAGAATGTAAAAACCTTGATAATACTTGTATTAAGTTACTAGATAATCATGAAAAATTTTGCACAAAAGAATGTTTAACTGATTCTGATTGTGAAGATAACACTACTTGTAAAGAATTTAATGATAAAAAATATTGTATGCCACAAGGAAATTCAAAGCTAGGAGAATCATGTAAAAATAGTGGTACCCAAGAATGTATTGATGGATTAATTTGTGATATGACTTACCTAAGAGGTGCTATTTGCACAAAAGAATGCCAAACAGACACAGAATGCCCTAATTATCATAGTTGTACAGTTACATATAACAATGAAAAGTTATGTCGTCCTGCAGTAAATGGTTTAGGAAATAGACTTGGAGAAATAGGAACAAACTGCTATATACATGGAGATAGCGACTGTAAAGATAATTTATTATGCCTAACCGCTTCTTTAGATGATAAAGATGCTTTTTGTACCTATCATTGTAACACAGATAGTGATTGTGATGAAAATTATCATTGTGCAAATACAGTAAAAACATCAAGTAAGCTATGCGTAAAAGGGAAAAAAGGAGAATTAGGAGCAAATTGCTACAATGAATCATGTAATGAAGGTTTATTTTGTAATATAAAACAGTTAAATGATTATACTGCAACTTGTACAAGAACATGTGATAATATTGGAGAGCCTTGTGAAAAAGAAGGTTATTATTGTAATATGCTTGAGGAAGGTTTTAATATTTGCTTAAATAAAGAACCAGAAATTATTGGTAATTTAGGCGAAAAATGTCCTAATGGTAAGTGCATAAGTGGCTTATCATGTATTTATGATGAGAATGGTAACTTTTGTAGTAAGTCTTGTAATGATACAAATACTTGTCCTGATGGTTTTATATGTTCACAATATGATGAAAATCATAATTTTTGTTATATTGAATAATACTTAGAAGCGTCCATTTAATTTTAAATAATAATTTCTTCCATATTCATAAATACCACTTCCATGGTACTTATATCTTTCATTTAACATGTTTTCTACTGAAAGTGTTAATGTAAAATTACCTAAATGACTAATAGCTCCAATAGAATGAATTGCATATCCAGGAGTTCCTCCTATAGGTATTCTTGAATCTTTGATGTCTCCATTTGAGAGCCTATCTTGATTAGATGCAAAGTTCATTTTATAAAACAAAGAAAGTATATAGCTATAGTTATAAGTTATTTTAAGTATTCCTTGTAAAGGTGGAATTCTTCTCATTGGATTTAATTTTGTTTCTAAAGTTGTTTTATTAACAATTTCGTCCATTGCTCCATATACATAATTTGTATTAAATTTAAATTCAAAAGTCTTTCTATAATTATATGATAATGTTAATTCTGTACCATAAATAAAGCCGTTATTTACATTTTCTTTCTGAACAATTTGTTTATATTCTTCGTAGCCCGCAGGTTTATCTATTTCTTTTCTCCCTATGAACCCTTTAAGTATAGAATAATAAGCTGATACACTTATAAATAAGCCCTTAGCCTGAAACTTATTTACCAATTCAAACATATATGAATTTTCTGCACTTAAATCTTCATTACCAAATTCATATCCTCCATTAAATTCAAAACTTCCTGTTAAATCATTTAAATTAGGTGCTCTAAATCCTTGTGCAAAATTAAGTGAAATATTATAATTTCTATTTACTTTATATTGAGTAAAAGCAGAAAAAGAAATATTATTTTTTAGATATGTTGTATCTTGTACCTCTGCCAAATAAATAAAAGTATATCTTGCTCCTAAACCAAATATTAAGTCAGAAACTTTATATTCTCCCTTAGTAAATAAAGAAAAAGTATTATAATTTGATTTATCATAATAATTTTTATCTGATCTTAAATAATCATATATAAATTCCATTCCATTATAAAATGTTAATTGGTTAAGTTTTGTTGTTGCCCTAATATTTAAACCATATTGATATAAATCATCAATTCTGTGGTCAGATAAGCTATTGTGCTTAAATCTTTTATATTCTTCATAAGTTTTTTGAAAATAAAGTGTAGAATTTATTGCAGTATTAATATTTGATAAATAATTTTTATATTTTAAGTAATAAATACCATGGTTCTGATTTGGATATTGCCTATAATCACTTCTTTTAGATTTATCTGTTCTGTATCCATCTTTTTGAGAAAAATAAGTTGCCAAAAATGTTAATTCTCCCATTTTATTGGAAATTTTGTAATTTAATTTAGCGGTAACAGCTTTATTCTGATAAGATGTAAAATCTTGTAAACCAATATCTTCACCTGTTTCAATATTTTTATAATCATTTACTGATGTTTGAATATTAAACTTTAATTTTCCTATTTTATTGGCAATATCAGCATGTAACCCCATTGATTTTACGGCACTTTGATATCTTATAATTGCATCAGCTCTTTTTTGCATATTTTCACTACTAAAAGCAATTACTCCTCCAACTGCATCACTTCCATAAAGAGTTGGAGCCGCTCCTTTTAAAACTTCTATCTTTCCTATTATGTTGGGGTCTAAAATTGCAGCATATTGATTTGGGCCATATCTAAAGATTGAATTATTTAATCTTATTCCATCAAAAATTAGTAAAGTATGTTGACCTGTTAACCCTCTTAAAAAGGGAGAAAGCTGACCTGCACCTGTTTGTTGTAAGTTTATAGCACTTTCTTCTAAAACAGATTTAATACTTCCTTTGTTGAGTTTTTTTATTGTTTTATTATCTATTTCTTCAATATCTCTATTATCATTAAATGTATTTTCAGTTTTTTGAACTATATTCATTTCATATTTATGAGTTTTTGTTTCTTTTTTATCTGTTTGCTTTTCTACTAATTCACTAGAAAATATGTTAATTGTTATTAAAAGTACAATGATAATTTGCTTAAATTGTCTAAAATCCATTTTACCTCCATAAAAATCCATTTTACTAGCTTAAAAATAAAAATTCAAGTTTTAAAAATAAAATATTTCAGTAAATTTGAAAATAAAAAGCTAAACTGTTAGTATCATAGTTTTTATTAGAGGAAAAAATGAAAATTCGCCATTATTTATTTAAATATGGTCTAAATTTATGGACTCCATATCTTGGAGCAGGTGTAAAAATAGAATATATAAAAAAAGATTTTAAAGAAATTAAAGTTTCAATGAAATTAAAGTTTTACAATAAAAATATTATGCATACTCACTTTGGTGGTAGTTTATACTCTATGGTTGACCCTCATATTATGTTAATGTTAATGGAATTATTAGGAAAAGAGTATATAGTTTGGGACAAAAGTGCAACTATTGATTTTATAAAACCAGGTAAAACTAAAGTTCAAGCTATTATGAATATATCAGATGACTTATTAACAGAAATTAAAGAAAAAACAAAAAATGGAGAAAAATACTTACCTGAATTTAACATAAATATTACAGATGAAAATCAAAATATAGTAGCAAAAGTAAAAAAGGTTCTTTATATTAAAAAAAAGTTAAAATAGCAATTTATCTATAGCTATTAATAATATTTTAGCATGATCAAAAGCAATTCCATCAGATTCTATTATTTTATATTCTATTTTTTCACCTATCAATGTATTTGTAGTGATTTTATCAACTAAAGCATATAAAACTATATCTGAATTTGATAATTTAAGTTTATTTCTCTCTTTTTTAATATTTTCATTTTTAAATTCATCAGTTGTTACATCAAATTTCTGTAAATTTATATTAAATAACTTAGCATCTATTGCATCTTCTCCAAACTGTAATGAAATATTTTTTGTATCAGTAATACCAACAAATGCAGTAGAAACTATCCAAGCTCTTGGATCTCTGTTAGGTTCACTAAATACCTGCAATTGATTTAATAAAATATTACTCACTCCAGCTTCTTCACTTAATTCTCTATAAGCTGCAATTTCAACAGATTCTTCAGGTTGTACAAATCCACCAAGTAAAGCCCAATTATTCATATATGGATGTTCGCCTCTTTTAATTAAAACAACAGAAAATTCTTTAATTTCAATGCTTTTTATCTCCATAGAGTATTTATAGTCATTTAACGCAAATAATATTATATCAGTTGCTAAAGAAGGCCTTTCATATTCTTCTATATTATAAACTTTTAAAAATTCTTTTTCACCTGTAGAATAAATTTTGGCTTTATTATAAAGTTTAACTAGTTCTTTTTTAGCATCATCAGAGTAAAATAGAGGGATTACTCCATTAATATAATCAGAACCTCTATTTGTTAAGTAAATTCTTTTTTCTTTTATCTCCATTAGTTTATTTTCTACAACAAACTTAATTTCATCTTTAAAGTAATCAAGAAAATCAATAACTCTCTTAGTTAAATAATCACTAGTTCCATAATCATTTTTTATTTTACTAAAAGTATTTTTACCAACATTAGCCATATATCCATTTTTAGTTAACAACTTGTATGCTAAACGATATTGTCTAATTATTTGATATAAAGATACTCCACCTGCTTCTTTTTCAATTTTTGTTCCCTTGTATCTATTACGATAAAGAGTTATATGATCAGGAGCCAAATTAATTGCATATAAAATAGTATTTTCAAAATCTTCATCATTTTGATGTAAAAATCCATACATAAGATCAACATTAAAGCTGTTAAAACCAGATTTTCTAATATTATCTCTTGCTCTTTCATAAATATGAGTTGTCCCCTCACGACCTAAATCATTAAGAAGCTTTTCTGAAATAGTTTGAATTCCCATACTTATTCTTCTATAGCCCATATTATAAACTGCATCTATTTTTCAGGCTCTTTTGCTGCAATTATTGGAGTTGTTTCAATGCTGAAAACTACATCTTTTTGAAAATTAAATGATTCTGTTAAAGCATTAGTTACTTTTTGTATATTTTCTACAGATAACTTTGT
>JAMOQH010000087.1 GCA_027064085.1 bacterium
CTTGCACTCTGTACAATAAAAGATAAAACCAAAATCCAAATAATTAACCAATAGAACTTTACATTAATATCATGTTCATATTTATTTTTCATTATCAATCCTTAAGACACTCACGATATGCTTTAAATAATAGTGGTAAAGTACTTTTTCTTGCTTTTTGCTTTGCAAGTTTCCTTTTCTTTTTAATTCTTTGTTTTAAAGTTTTCTTAGGCTTTTTATTTGGTTTATTCTTTTTACTTTTCATTTTATCTCCAGCATAAAAAAATCATCTAAAGTTTTTTCTTCTTCAGAAAAAGCAGTTTGACCAAAAGCTCTAACAGCCCAATAAAAAGAATAATTATGTATTTTATTACCAAATCCTTTACAAACTTGATTCATTCCACTAATAAAAAGTTTATCAGAAGCTTTACGAGGCCATGCAATCCAGTAACAAAAATCATGTTTATTACACTTTAACTTTCTTTTTGGATTTTTATTAACCTTAAGCCATTTAGGCATATAATCAGGTTTACAACCATTTGTTAAGGTTTTCATTGTCTTAGGGAATAATTTCACTAGGATATCAAATTCACCTGGTGTTAATCTTGTAATTAGGTCTAATTTATAAAAATCTAATATCTCATTAATAGTATTAAATTCAGAATCTAAAAGTTGATCTATAAAGAACTTTTGAACTTCATTATTATAATTTTCTATTTTTTGAATTTCTTTGTTGAACATTATTTCTTTTTAGTTACAAGATAAAATATACCTATTGCAGCACCAAGAAACATAGGGTTTTTAAAAAGGTCTGTAAGTTTTTCAGGAATATCCTTTGCAGCATCACCCATTTTATTTGCAAAATCATGCATACCTTTACCAGCACCTGCTCCAGCGGCAGCCGCACCTGTACCAACTCCTATTTTAACCCAGGGAATATCTTTTTTAGGTGGTTTACTTTCAGGAGGTTTTTTATTATTTCCACCTGTACCAGGCCCACCTTGTGGAGGCCCTAGGCGATCTAATTTCAACTCTAATAGTTTCATTCTTAAAGCTTCTCTATATCTTGGTTTTGTAGCTGCTATAACTTGTTGTTCATTAACACTTAAAACAGTTTTATATCCAATATATCCTGCTATGCCTGTTGCTACCAACTTTGCAGCACCTGCTAATAGAACAGCACCTTCCCAAATAAACGGTAATGCAAGTGCAAATTCAATATTTTTTGCAGGTTGTTGTTTTAACACTCTAAGAGCACCAAGAAATTGTGGTGCATAAAATACAAGAGGATTATAATGTGTTGCTTGTCTTCTTAATGCACTTGCACCTTGATTATGTAAAATTGCAACTCTTAACAAGTTTCTTTCACCAATAGGTAAAGTTTCAATAAACTTTTCATAGAAAGGATTTAGCTTTCCACCTTTTCTATTTAAACCTTTTAAGTTTAAATAGAGCAATTGCATAAAAACAAAAGTTTGACTATTTGGATAAGCATAAAACAATTTTTTAGAAGCTCTTACATTTTTTGTATAGCTCCTGATTGTAGCGGTTAAAGTCGCAGGCATAAATTGATATAAACCATATTCGCCAGCTTTACCCTTTGATTTATGATTAAAATTACTTTCTATTTTTGCAATTGTAATTGCAAGAATAGCAGGATCAACAAACCCCTTTATAAATTGGTACTTTTTAGGAAATACTTTTTTATAGCTATCTATCCCTGATTTAATCTTTTTTAATAATAGTACATTATCCATATTAACCTCTATTTCTTTTTACCGCTTTACTTGGATTTGATACAAACCTTAAACAACCAATAGAAAACATCGGTAATGGAAGTTCACCATCTTTATCTGCTTCCCAAGTTGTTGCTAAATCTGGAGTTTCTGCATTATAATCCATTGAATAATAATATTGAGGTACAGGATTATCAGGCATTGATGGCTTTCCATGTATTCCCCAAGCATCACCAGTATTTTCAATATAAGCCTCTAATTCAGTCGGCCAAATACCTTTTTTCCCATATTTTGGAAATCCATTAGCAACCGCATAAGCTTCATAACAAGAATTAACTCTTGATACCCCAGCCCCTTTTATTCTTAAATCAGGAAAATTAGCTTTAGTTACTGTTGGATATGGAGTATCTCCAACACCAGTCATAT
>JAMOQH010000088.1 GCA_027064085.1 bacterium
TGAATTAAAGGAAAAGGCTAATCAACAAGATATTGAAAACCTGAATAATACATTTAATTCATTCAAAGAAGATATATTGCAAAAACTCAATGAAATAACTGATGAATTAAAGGAAAAGGCTAATCAACAAGATATTGAAAACCTGAATAATACATTTAATTCATTCAAAGAAGATATATTGCAAAAACTCAATGAAATAACTGATGAATTAAAGGAAAAGGCTAATCAAACTCAATTTGATTTGTATCTACGAACGGTTAATTATGCAAAAGACTACATGCAATTGGTTCAACAAAATATTCAAGGTTTGGTAGATGAAGCCAAGAAAAGACTGCCAAATGAGGTATTTAATAAAAAAGAACTTTTAAAAATCACAAAAGAAGAAAAGCATAAATTTGATACTTTTTATGTAGAATTTGAAGATAAATTTAGAGGTTCAAGAGAAGATATTAAACAGAGAGTAAGTGTTTATCTGTCTTATTTAGGAAAACTGCCATTTGAAAAGGAGAAAATAAATATATTAGACATTGGATGTGGTAGGGGAGAATGGCTAGAGTTGTTAAAAGAAAATGGTTATAACGCAAAAGGAATTGATATAAATAGAATAATGGTTGCAAAATGCAAAGAGTTAGGATTAAATGCTGAAGAAGCAGATGCTATAGAATATTTATCAAAACTTGACGATGAGTCTTTAAATGCAATAACAGGTTTTCATATTATAGAGCACTTGCCTTTTGAAGCATTGATGAAATTATTTGAAGAAAGTTATAGAGTGTTAAAGAAAGGCGGAATGGTAATTTTTGAAACACCGAATCCTGAGAATATTATTGTAGGGGCTTGCAATTTTTATACTGATCCAACGCATAGGAATCCTCTGGTTCCTGAGAGTGTAAAATTTATATTAGAAAATATTGGTTTTGCTGGTGAAATAAAAAGATTACATCCTTTTAATAATATTCATTTTGAAGATTCATTTATAAACCATGTTTTTACAGTAGGCCAAGATTATGCAATTATAGGATATAAAAAATGAGAATTGTTATAGACTTGCAGGGTGCACAAAGCGAGAGTAGATTTAGAGGAATAGGACGGTTTTCATTAGATTTTACTCATTCTTTTGTAAAAAAAGCAACTCAAAACCATGAAATATTTCTTTTATTGAATGGTGCTTTAAGCGAGAGCATAGAAGATATTAAAGAAAGATTTAAAAACATATTACCTGAAGAGAAGATAAAAATATTTGAAATTCCGACACCAACATTTGAAGAAAATACCAATAATAGCCCAAGAGCAAGAATAGCAGAATTAATTAGAGAATATTATATTACTCAGTTAAATCCAGATTTTGTTTTGATAACGAGTCTTTTTGAAGGGTTTGTGGATAATGCTGTGGTTTCTATAGGACAACTAAGTAATATAAGAACAGCAGTAATTTTATATGATTTAATACCATATATAGATCATAAATATTTATCAAATGAAATTTATAAACAATTTTATATGAGAAAAATTGAATATTTAAAAAAAGCAGATGTATTGTTAGCAATTTCTGATTCTTCAAAACAAGAAGCAATTAATTATTTAAAGTTTAATGAATCTAAAATCCAAACTATATACGGTGCAATCGATACTATATTTCAAAAAGTTGAATTTAATGGTATTGATATAGAAAAAATAAAAAATAAATTTGGCATACAAAATAAATTTTTAATGTATACTCCAGGCGGATTTGATTATAGGAAAAATTTTGAAAAACTGATAGATGCTTATAGCTTATTGCCAGAAAATATAAAAAAAGAGTATCAGCTTGTGATAGTTGGAAAAATTTCTGAAGGTAATAAATTAGAATTAGAAAATTTATCTAAACAATTTGGTTTAGAAAAAAGTAATCTGATTTTAACCGGTTATATTTCAGATAATGATTTGATTGCACTTTATAATTTAACTGATTTGTTTATTTTTCCATCTTTACATGAAGGTTTTGGTTTGCCGGTATTGGAGGCAATTGGTTGTGGAGCAGTAGCCATAGGCTCTAATACAACCAGCATTCCTGAAGTTATAGGGTGTAAAGAAGCTTTGTTTGATCCAAATAGTGCAAAGTCAATCGCTAAAAAGATTGAAGAAGTCATCCTTGATGATAAGTTAAGAAAAAAGATTTATATACAAGAGCAGGAGAATAAAAAGAAATTTTCTTGGGATAAGTCTGCTGAAAGGGCTTTAGGCTTTTTGGAAAATCAGATTAAATTTACAAGACAGAATTTCGTGTCATTTGATTCTTTTATATCTAAGGTAGTTGAAACGATAGAAAAGACATACTTAGAAAATGATGACGAGATAAAAAAAGTATCTGAAGTTATTTATAAGAATAATAAATTGGTTTCGACTAATATAACCATAAAAAGTATACGTATAGAAGGCCCGTTTGATAGCAGTTATAGTTTAGCCATTTTAAATAGGGAGATGGCGAAAGCTCTGAATAAATTTTTTCCAGGGAAGGTTCATTTGTATTCTATGGAGGGTTATGGAGATTTTGAACCAAATATTGACTTTTTAAATAAAAACAGAATTTTGTACGAAATGTATGAAAATGGTAAGAGAATTAAAAACCCGGATGTTGTTTTAAGGAATTTATATCCTCCTAGGGTTTGCGATGCAAAAGGACAAGTTAAATTAATGAATTCTTATGGATGGGAGGAGTCCGTTTTTCCAGAGTCGTTTGTGGAGGAATTTAATAATTATTTAACAGCTTTACCTGTGATGTCTGAGTATGTTAAAAAAGTTATGATTGATAATGGGGTTTTTATCCCAATATTTGTAGTAGGAGATGGTGTTGATCATGTTTTAAATGTAAAAGAAAAAGTATATAAGTTAAAAACTAAAAAAATATTTAAGTTCTTACATATTTCATCCTGTTTTCCAAGAAAAGGAGTTGATATCCTATTAAAGGCATATTGTAATAGTTTTACTAACCAAGATGATGTGTGCTTGATAATTAAAACTTTTCCTAATCCTCATAATAATATTGAGGATTTAATTAAGAAATATGCCATAGGCAATAATAGTCCTGAAATAGAATTAATTAATAAGGATTTGGAGGATGAATATATTATTAGTTTATATAAACAAAGTAATTGTTTGGTTGCTCCTAGTAGAGGGGAGGGATTCGGTTTACCGATGGCGGAAGCTATGGTCTTTGGGTTGCCAGTTATAACTACTGGATATGGTGGACAGATAGATTTTTGTACTGAAGAAACTGCATGGTTAATAAATTATTCTTTTAAAAAAGCTAAAACTCATATGAAACTGTTTGACTCGTATTGGGTGGAGCCAGATTGGAAGCATTTAGCTAAAGTAATGCTTAAAGCTTATAAATTACCAGAAAAAAAAGTTGCAATTAAAACAAAAAGGGCAAAGCAATTTATTTTGGATAATTATAAATGGGATGATTGTGCAAATAGACTTGTTAATGTTATAAAAGAAATGTTAAATAATAGAACTACTTTCAATTGGGATAAAGTTAAAATAGGATGGGTTAGTACTTGGGAAGTGAAATGTGGAATTGCTACTTATTCTAAACATCTTATAGATCACTTTACTAATAAGCCAATTATTTTTTCAACCTATAATAGTTTAGATGAAAGAAGTGTAAAATGTTGGAATTTTAGTGATGATTTAAATAATTTGTATTATAAAATATTAGAGCATAAAATTGAAATAGCAGTAATACAATTTAATTATGGTTTTTTTAATTTTCAATCTTTGAAAGATCTTGTGATTAAATTAAAAAATAAAAACATAAAAATAATTTTAGAGTTACATTCTACTACAGATCCAGCTCATGAACCATCAAGGAAACTTACTTATCTATCAGAAGTTTTACGCCTTGTTGAGAGAATAATAGTTCATAATATTGATGATTTGAATAGATTAAAAGAATTAGGATTGATAAATAATATAATGCTTTTTCCTCTTGGGGTGCTTGATTTTGAAATTGATATAAAACCTCAGGAAAATCTAATTGCTACTTATGGTTTTTTTTTGCCTCATAAAGGATTGGTTGAGACAATAAAAGCTATAAAAATATTAAAAGATAAAGGGTTTAATTGTAAATTAAAAATGATTAATGCAAAATATCCTGCTGATATTTCTGATAAACTTATAAAAGAAGCAGAAAAACTAATAAAAACACAAAATTTAGAAAATGATATTGAATTAATTACTGAGTTTTTAGATGATGAAGTGTGTTTAAAAGAAATTAGTAAAGCAAAGTTAGTAGTCTTTGCCTATCAGGAAACAGGGGAAAGTGCTAGTGCTGCTGTAAGATATGCATTAGCTGCAAATAGGGATATTTTAGTAACTCCACTTAAGATTTTTGATGATGTTAGAGAATGTGGATTTACTCTTAAGGGTTTTACACCAGAAGATATTGCTAGTGGTATAATTGAATATTTTAATAGTAATAAAAAAATGTTAGAAGAGGTTAAAAGATATAGAGAAAAGTGGTTAAGTGCCCATAGATATTCAAAGCTTGGAAGAAAATATGAAAATGTTTTGAAAAGTATTTGTGTTAATTATAAAAACTTTTAGTTTTTAAGAAAGTAAGATAGGTAGCCAAGCAATGAAAAGTAAAGTAGTTATTATGTGCAATATATAGTGTAACATACAATAATGGTGCTACAAATGAAATATGGATTTACAAAAGATAGATGAGGATAAAAATTTATGCGGTAAAAAGAATATTAAAAGATAATAGATTAATGGATTGGAGGAGCTTGAATGAAAAAAGCGTTTATAACGGGAATTACCGGTCAAGACGGTGCATATTTGACCGAATTACTTTTGAAAAAAGGATACCAGGTTTACGGAACGTATAGAAGAACGGCTTCTGTTAATTTTTGGCGTTTGGAAGAATTGGGTGTCTTGGAACATCAAAATTTACATTTGGTTGAATTTGATTTAATTGACCAATCAAATATAATTCGAATGATTTCCAAAATTCAACCTGATGAAATATACAATCTTGCGGCTCAAAGTTTTGTTGGGGTGTCGTTTGAACAACCATTAGCTACTGCTCACATTACAGGACTTGGTGCAGTGCATTTATTAGAGGCTGTTAGAATAGTAAACCCTAAGATTAAATTTTATCAAGCTTCAACAAGTGAAATGTTCGGAAAAGTTAGAGAAATTCCACAAACTGAAAATACACCTTTTTATCCCAGAAGCCCCTACGGAGTAGCAAAATTATATGCTCATTGGATGACAATTAACTATAGAGAAAGTTATGGAATTTTTGGATGCAATGGCATACTTTTTAATCATGAGTCACCTCTGAGAGGTTTGGAATTTGTTACGAGAAAGATAACCGACGGTGTTGCAAAAATAGTATTAGGCAAGTTAGAGTGTTTGGAACTTGGAAATCTTGATGCAAAAAGGGATTGGGGATATGCAAGGGAGTACGTAGAAGGCATGTATCTAATGTTACAGGCAAATAAGCCTGACACTTATGTATTAGCTACTAATAGGACAGAAGCTGTTAGAGATTTTGTAAGAATGGCGTTTAAAGCTGTTGATATTGAATTGGAATTTGAAGGCATTGGCATAGATGAAAAAGGTGTAGATAAAAAAACAGGCAAAGTTTTGGTGAAGGTTAATCCTAAATTTTTTAGACCGGCGGAAGTTGATCTTCTTATAGGTAATCCTGAAAAAGCAAAAAAAGAATTAGGATGGGAACCTAAAACTACTTTGGAAGAATTATGTAAAATGATGGTTGACGCTGATTTGGAAAGAAATAAAAAAGGTTGGAGCTTTTAATGAAAAAAGTTCTAATAACAGGAATTGATGGGTTTACGGGATGGCATTTATCGGAATACTTAAAGCAATCTGGATATGAAGTTTATGGAACATCCCTAAAAAAAGAGGTTGGGAATGTTTATAAATGTGATGTTAAGGATAAGAGCGATATTAGAAGAGTTTTGCAAAATGTAGAGCCAAATTTTATTATACATCTTGCCGCTATTTCTTTTGTCGGATATGATAATTATGAAAACTTTTATAAAGTAAATACATTAGGCACCGTTAATTTGCTTGATAGTTTATTGGAAGATAGAATATTGCCTAAAAAAATTATCTTGGCAAGCAGTGCAGTTGTTTACGGAAATCAAAATAGTGAAGTTTTAGATGAAAGTATGTGTCCAAGTCCTAACAATCATTACGGTTGCAGTAAGTTTTCTATGGAGCAATTATCGAAGAACTATTTTGATACATTGCCTATAATTATTACCAGACCGTTTAATTATACCGGAGTAGGTCAAAAAGATTATTTTTTAATTCCTAAAATCGTTAAACACTTTAAAGAAAAGAAAACAAGCATAGAATTGGGTAATTTGGATGTTATAAGAGAGTTTAATGATGTAGAGTTTGTTTGTGAATCTTATAAAAGATTACTTGAATGTGAGATTAAATCTAAAATTGTAAATATTTGTTCTGAAAGAGGGATAAAGCTTCTTGATGTTATAGAGATGATGCAAGAAATTTCAAAATACAAGATAGAAGTGAAAGTTAATCCAAAGTTTGTGAGAAAGAATGAGATAAAAAAGTTGATAGGAAGTGGTAAAAGGCTTTTTGAGTTGGTTGGCAATGTTGAGCAAAAAGAATTTCATCTAACTTTGGGAGAAATGTATGAAAATTGTAATTAACGCCACACCATTACTTTCTTTTGCTACTGGCGTTGGTAGATATACCTATGAAATTTCAAAGTATTTAGAGCAGGATAAACAATTAAAAGTTGATTTTTTTTATGGATATTATTCAAAAAAGTTAATAGAACCTGACGAAAAAACTGTATTAAAAAGTTTTAAATCAAGCATAAGGAGTAAATATATAAAAAAAATTCTTAGAAAACTTTTGGCAATATTTTCTAAAATACGTATTTCAAAGTATGATGTATACTGGGAGCCTAATTTTATTCCTATTAGACATATAAATACCAACAAAATAATATCAAGTATCCATGACTTTTCGTTTATTTTATACAAAGATTTTCACCCAAGGGAAAGGATTGAGTATTTCGATAATTATTTTTTTAAAAATATATACAAAAGCGATATGATTATATGTTTTTCTGAGTTTACCAAACGAGAAATTATGGAAAGATTAAATTTTGAAGATAACAGAATAAAAGTAATACCTCATGGAGTTAAACATGATGTATTTAGAGTTCATAATGACCTATCTTTGGGTTTTGTTTTGCCACAAAAATTCATACTTTGTGTAGGTAGTATAGAACCAAGAAAAAATCTTTTAGGATTGTTGAAAGCGTACGATAAACTATCTTCAGAAATTAAAAGTGAGTACAAATTGGTTTTAGCAGGTTTTAAAGGATGGAAGAATAAAGATATTATGAAAATTATTGATGATAACAAGGAATATGTTATCTATTTAGGATATATCTCTGATTTGGAACTTGCTAAGGTTTATAATTTAGCCTCTTTATTCGTTTTTCCATCCTTTTACGAAGGATTTGGATTTCCTCCGCTTGAAGCTATGGCTTGTGGCACGCCTGTTATTACTTCAAATGTTTCATCTTTGCCGGAAGTGGGCGGTGATGCGGTAATATATTGTAATCCATACGATATTGAGGATATAAAAGAAAAAATTGAGATGGTTTTAAATAATAAAGAATTGCAAAGAAAGATGATAGAAAAAGGCTTAAAAAGAGTAAAACAGTTTACTTGGGAAAAAGCGGCAAAAAAACACTTGGAAGTTTTTAATAAGGTATTAAAAAATTGAAAGGGAACAATAGGGGTCAGGTCTTGATTTTTGAAAAAATGAAGTAAAGGAGCAAGGATAAAATTTACAATTCAAGATCTGACCCCTTGTTAGTTGAATATGTAAAAGAGGTAAAATGGATATTTTAATAGATAAAGAGCTTGCAAATATAAAATCACATATTATAGATTATGCTACCATAAAAGCTATACTTGAAAAATATAATTACAAAAGAATAAACGATAAAATAGAGAATTTAAAACGGCAAGGGATAATCAAAAGTTTAAAAAAAGGCCTATATGTCCACACTTCTATGCAAAATAATATAATCTCAAAAGAACTTATTGCAAATTCTCTTTTAAGTCCTTCATATATATCATTGGACCATGCTTTGAGTTTTTATGGTTTGATACCGGAAATAGTTGTGGGTGTGGTTTCTGTTACGACAAAAAGAGCTAAAGCTTTTAAAATAGATTATGGAGTGTTTGAGTATAAGCATATCAAAAAAGAATTATATCCTATTGGGCTAAAGATTTATAATGCAAATGAGTATACTTTTTTGATAGCTACAAAAGAAAAAGCACTTTGTGATAAAATATTTTTTACTAAAAATCTTCAAATATCTTCAAAAAAAAGAATGTTGGAGTTTTTGGTTGTTGATTTGAGGATTGATTTAGATGATATGGAGAGTTTTGATAAAAATATAGTAAATTCATATTATATCAAAAGTCGGTCAAAAAATAAAAGTCTTGTTGGAGTTATTAAATGAGTATATTTGAACAGATGCTTGTAAAATATGAAATAAAAACAGAAAATGATAAATAGATAAAAATTTATGAATAAAAAAACGGCAATAATTCACGACTGGCTTGTAACCAATGCGGGAGCTGAAAAAGTTTTAAAAGAAATTGTTGATATTTTTCCTGATGCGGATATATTCAGTTTGGTTGATTTTTTAAATGATAAAGATAGGTTGGAGATTTTAAAAGGCAAAAATGCCAAAACCTCTTTTATTCAAAAACTTCCCTTTTCAAGAAAATATTTTAGAAATTATCTGCCGTTTTTTCCCAAAGCAATAGAAAGTTTTGATTTACATGGATATGATTTGATTGTGAGCTCATCTTGGGCTGTTGCAAAAGGGATTAAGAAGAACAAAAATCAATTACATATTTCCTATTGTCATACTCCCATTAGATATGCTTGGGATTTATATGGTGAATATATTTCTAATTTAAAACAACCTAAAAAATATATTGTTGAGTGGACTTTAAAATATATAAGAAGATGGGATATAAAAACGCTAAATAGGGTAGACTGTTTTATTGCAAACTCTAAATTTGTCCAAGAAAGAATAAAAAGGATTTACCATAAAGACGCTTGCGTTATTTATCCGCCTGTCGATGTAGATAGATTTGAGTTGTATACAAAAAAAGAAAATTTTTACCTTACTGCTTCAAGACTGGTGCCTTACAAAAAGATAGATTTGATAGTTGAAGCATTCTCTAAAATGTCGGATAAAAAGCTTGTTGTTATTGGAGATGGGACAGATTTTAATACAATAAAAAAGAAAGCAGGTAAAAATATTGAGATTTTAGGTTATCAGCCATTTGAGACTTTAAAAGATTATATGCAAAGGGCAAAAGCTTTTGTTTTTGCTGCTGAAGAGGATTTTGGGATAGTCCCTGTTGAAGCACAAGCATGCGGGACACCTGTTATTGCTTTTGGTAAAGGCGGAGCAACAGAAACTGTTGTAAACTGGGAAACCGGGTTATTTTTTAAAGAACAGACAATTGAAAGTTTAACAGATGCTGTTAAAAAGTTTGAAAAAATTGAAGAAAAATTTGATTATGTTAAAATAAGAAAAAATGCTGAAAGGTTTGGTAAAAGTAGGTTTAAGCATGAGTTTAAAAAGTTTGTTGATAATAAAATAGAAAAATTCTTTATATGACGAATATACAATATATTAAAACATCTGAAGATTTAAAGAATTTTCTAAAAGAATATTTTAAAGATAGTGATGTTGAAGTATATCTGTTTGGTTCAAGGGCAAGAAGAGATAACAGTATTTTTTCAGATTTTGATATAGGTATTGTAACACATGAAGATATTTCAACAAAGCTTACACTTTTGAAAGAATCATTGGAAAAAAGTAATTTTCCCTATAAAGTAGATATTGTGGATTTGTCTTTAGACGAAAGATTGTATAAGATTGTATTGAAAGAGGGTATTAAATGGCTTTAAAAAATGCTTTACATGATTTTGATAGATCTTTACATAGACTGAAGGAGGCTTATTTAAAGGCAAAAAAATCAAATGATGATAATTATAATTTCTTTAGGGATAGCGCTATTCAACGATTTGAGTTTACGGTAGAGATTTTTTGGAAAAGTATCAAATATTATTTAAAAGAAATAGAAGGTATTGAATGTAGAAGCCCAAAATCGTGTATAAGAGAATTTTTTATTACGGGTGGGTTGGATAGTGAAGAGGGTGTGGTCTTGCTTCTTGAGATGATTGACGATAGAAATATGACATCCCACACATATAAAGAAGAGATTGCAAAAATGATATTTTCAAAAATAGAGATATATATCGATAGACTCAACGAAATTTTGGTTAAATTTAAAAGTGTAGTAAATATAACAATATAAATTAGGATAGTGCTGTGTCAAGAATTAAAGAAGATTTAACAAAAATACTTTTGTTGTTATTCGATTTTTTTATAAGTAATATAATTTTGTTGCTTTCAATATTTATAAAAGGTGAATTTGGGAAATATGGTTTATTGTTGATAAAACCCAATGAAGGCGACTATTTTTTAAAAATTTGGTGGATTTCAATATTTTTAGTGTTGATATTTTTTGTTAAAGGGCTGTATTCAAAGAGATTGCCTTTTTGGAATGAAACAAAAGAGATTGTTTCGTCTGTTTTTTATACTGTTTTAATATCACTTTCTATCATATATTTACAAAAGTTATGGAATTTTCCGCGCTCTATCTTTATTCTGTATTTTGTCCTATCTATAGTTGTTATCCCATTTTTAAGGCATTGGTTTAAGCTGTTTTTGTTAAAGATAGGTATATATAAAAGAAATATGATTGTGGTAGGTGCTGGAGCATCGGGCAGGGCGGCTGTTTATGGTATTTTAAAACAAAAAGAGTTTGGTATGAATGTTGTGGGTTTTGTGGATGATTTTAAAAATAAAGATGTGATAATAGGAAATCATACGTTTAAAATTTTAGGTAAAATAGAGGACTTGGAGAGTTTATTAAATAAATTTAATGTCGATACCGTAATGATAGCAATACCGTCATTAGGTTCTGAAAAAATAGCGAATCTTGCATCAAGAGTTCAGTTGTTGGTTAGAAGGTTATATATTATTCCGGAACTCAAGGGTGTTGCAATATCAAATACCCAAATCTATACGCTGTTTGATGAGCAGATGTTTTTATTGAGAATAAACAATAATTTGCAATACCTAAAAAACCGTATATTGAAAAGGATTTTTGATATTATATTTTCTGTTTTGTT
>JAMOQH010000089.1 GCA_027064085.1 bacterium
AAGTCGTAACAAGGTATCCCTACCGGAAGGTGGGGATGGATTACCTCCTTATGGAGTATTATTACTCTGTCAACAAGAGACTTGTTCTCTTGATTCCTTCCTTCTTACTAACAGTTCTATTGTATTATGGGCTTGTAGCTCAGTTGGTTAGAGCGCACGACTGATAATCGTGAGGTCGAAAGTTCAACTCTTTCCAGGCCCACCACTCTAGCTTATGCTACGGGTGTTATCCTATGGGGGATTAGCTCAGCTGGGAGAGCGCTTGCCTTGCACGTAAGAGGTCATCGGTTCGATCCCGATATTCTCCACCATTAAGCCATCAATTTAGATGGCTTTTTTTATTTTTTCATTTTATTTTTTTAAAAATTGACATTTTTATCATATTAGTTATAAATAGATAGTTGTTTTTTGAGTTTATTATGAAGCCTTACATATTTTTTTTATTTTTTTTACCATTTTTATTATTTCCTAAATCAATTATCTTAAATATTACTTCTAAATTTAATGTTCCATCTGACTTTAAAGGGGTAATTGAGAATAATTTAGAAGACTATAAATATAGACTTATAGATATGGTTGATTCTGATTCTTTAGACATTGAAGTTAAAAAGTCTAAAGTAAATTGCAGAAAAGATAGTTGCTATATTGAATTAGGTAAAAAATTTAATGCAGACTATTTATTAGATATATATATAGATAGAATTCTTGATCATTATACATCAAAATATAAAGTTAAATTAATAATTATTGATTTAAAATCATTAGATAAAATTAAAAAGTTATTTTATTATAAATATAGATTATCTAACATAGATAAATTAAGGGTTTTTACTGAAAGTATGATGATTAAATTTTTTGATGCAATGGATAAAATTAAAAAACTAAAAAAAATAGAGAGATTGAATAAAATACCTAAAAAATTAACTAAAAAAAATATTTTAACGATGATTAGAGAAGTTTATCCTAGTATTAAAGAATGTGGACGAAATAATGATTATTCTGGTATTATTAAAATAAAGTTTAAAATAAATAATGATGGAAGTGTTTCTAATATAACATTTATAACAGAGGTTACAGATATAATAAAAGAATGTATTTATAATTCTGCAATTAAAATGAGAACTATAAAATTTAGAGCTAAACCTATTATAGTTAATTTTCCTTTAAAATTGGATTGATTAGCCCGTAATTCTTGCTTTTTCTATATGAATATTATAGAATTAGTATTATTATAAGGTTTTTATGGATTTTACTAATACAGCATCAATTAAAGATTTATCTCTTTTAGACTATTTACAGTTAATTTTAACAATAAATAAAGATAAAAATATTATTGTTAGGTCTACTAATAAGCTTGGGGTTATTGTTGTTAGAAATAAAAAAATAATATTTGCAATTGATTATTTAGGAAATAAGGGTGAAAATGCCTTTTATAATATTTGTTCTTGGAAAGAGCCTATAACTTTTAGAGAATTTGAAATCAAAGAATTTGTTGGCCCTAATATTAATTACAATGGAAATATTTTATTAAAGGCAACAGAATATATAGATAAGAATCTTGTTATTGATAAACTTGATGAAGAATTATCAGATATTGAGTTTTACTGTAAATATGATGAAATTCAAAAGATATTTATAAAAAATAAAATATTATATCTTGATATAAAAAATGAAAATAGATTAGTAAAAGATGTAATTAATGAATTAATTATTGATTATAATATTGAAACATTAGTTATATTAGAAAAAGAAAATAAAAAAAATAAAATAGTTGCACTTCATAATTGTGAAGTAATAGATTTTTGTGACTTATTGTATGATATATTTGAAAAGATTTCCCAAATTATTTATGATAGAAAATTCTCTTTCTCAATAAATCAATATCAGGTAAGATTAGAAAATAATAAAATAATGATAGTTGAATTGATAGAAAATACAAATTACTTAATTGGTTTACTTGTTGATACAGAAAAGCTTTCTTTAGGATTTATCTTAAATGTATTTATTCCTCTTCTAAAGGATGAGTTATTAAAAATTTTAATTCATTAATTACTTCTTGTATCCAAATTTCTTATTAATTCCATCTACAAGAACTCCATTACTAAAGAAACTTAATGGTATATAACTTTCAATACTGCCTTTTATCTCTTTAAGACCCTCTGATAATACTCCTGCAAGTTCAGGAAGCTTTCCTATCCAAGCTTTTGTATCTAGATATTCTCCCTTAATATTTAATTTAAAGAATGTATCATTAATTACACCTAAATGAGATAAATAATCAGTGTCTATTTTACTTTCTGGCATTTCTGGATATTTCATAATTAATTGATTGTATAATTCTTTGTTGAGATAAATATGTTTACCATTAAAATCAAAGATAGATTTTATTTTTAATTCATTGATTTCTAATATTGAAACACTTGAGGCAATGTAAGCTTCTTTGTTTATATTACTAATATGATATGACGTTCCTATTACTTCTCCAATTTCATTTTTTTCAGAAAAAAATGAAATCTCATTTTTATTAAATTCAAGCAATATAATAAATTTATTAAGGACATCTGCACCTAAAATTGCATTAAATTTTAAACCTGCTTTCTGGTTATATGTAGTAATGATTTGATCAAATGCCTCATTACTTTCTAAATCAAAATTCACATCTATATTGTCTAATTTAGATGCGTCCATACCAAATTTCCCCATCATATCTTTTAATGAGTTTTTATCAGAAAACATGTTTTTAACCATGTCTGACATGTTAGGAGGTAAATTTAATTTCATTCCAGTCATATCTTCTAAAGAGTCTAAAATCCTATCAACACCTTTCTTTTCAGATTTAATAATTGGTTTATTGTTAAGTTGTACCGAAAAGTAATTTTCTGCATAGATGGTAAATGGTTGAATATATGATAGCGCTAATTTCATACCCGATTTCTCAATATAGTAAACTCCATTAGAGTTTAATAAATTTAATTTTTCCATGTTTTCTCTCCAAAAATATTAAATAGAATAAGAAGCAAAAGATGTATCTGTTTCAAAAACTTTTACCTTTATAACTTTCATTCTTTTATCATTTAATTCATTACTCATTTCATCAAAAATATATTTACATAAATTTTCTGATGTTGGATTAATAATATCAAAAGGAGGGTAGGTATTTATGTCATTATGGTCCATAGGCATAATAATTTTATGCATTGCTTTTTTTAAGTCTTTAAAATCTATTACCATACCCATTTCATTTAATTGTTCTGCTCCAACTGTAACTATTATTTTCCAATTATGTCCATGAATTCTTTCACAACCACCTTGATGTTCTCTAACTCTATGTGTTGCTGATATCATTATTTCTTTTGCTACTCTGTACATATTTTCTCCTATTTACGTTAATTATACTTTTATTAACTAAAGGTAAAGTATTAATAGTTATTTATATATTAGTTATGAAATTATAAAAATCAAGAGGAAATAGCTTGTTTTATAAATAATCTTTCCTTTTTTAGTAGGAGGGAAATGTATAAATCGGGATGACTGGATTTGAACCAGCGGCCACACCCACCCCAAGGGTGTACGCTACCAGACTGCGCCACATCCCGATGGAGTTAATTTAAAATAATTTATTTTACATGTCAAGACTATTTTTATATTTTAAAGATTTTAGCTTTAAAATCGGTGTAAAATGCCCAAAAGGCAGTTGAAACCGTTCAAAAAACATTTACTTAACTTCTATTCTTACTCCTTCCGAATGGCTTGTAAATTCAGGAGCATACATAGATTGAATAGTAGTAATACCATTAGAAAAATCTCCTTTATGCGTAACTTTTAGTGGGTATTCAAAAACATAGGTACCCTTTCGTAGATTATCAAAAAAGAAATCCGTAGATGCATCTTTTGTGCTTTCATAATATCCTAAACCATCTTGCCATTTATAACGGGAAATTACATTTTCTGGTTCTAAATTACTTGCCCTCATATCTTTCATGTGAACATATTCCATATTTCTATCAACTTTTAGAGTAATTCTCACTTTTATTCTATCTCCAATATTTATTTTTTCATTTTTACCTAATGGTTTTAATATAGGGCCTTTGTCTGAATTTCTTTCTACAAATAATTTTTTATGTAAAACTAGTGGTGTTTTAGCAAATGTTATTTTATCAAGATTTTCAAAGTATTGCCAATAAACTCCACCCCAAGCTACTAATTTGTTGTTATTTGTAACTGTAATCTTACCCATTTCAGGAGTAATTGCATCTCCTATCCATGATGTTTTGATGTAACCTGTTCCAACTTCGGGTTTAACATATCTTAATCTTAGTTTTCTTTTGAGTTTTTCGTTAAATATATAGGGGGATTTTGACAAAACTGGTTTATAGGTAAGTTTGTAATTTCCTATTGTTATATCAGCTTGTTTGCTTTCTTTAATCCAATTACCTCCTCTTAATAATAAAGCGTAAATTGCATTAACTGTAGCTTTGGTAGTTTTCCAGTTTTGAGTTTGTTTCGATTTTAAAAGCCATGTTTTTAAACCATCAATTGTTTTGGTATCATTTTTAATTTCATCAAAAGCTTCAACTAATAAAGCATGTGTTTCTATAGGCATATTATACCAATAATAGCCGTATGATTCTTTGAAATATAATCCCATTTCTTCGCTTTCAATAAAATGCTCTTTTATGCTATCCATAATTTTATTAGCCGTTTTTGAATCTTTGTATCTATTTAAAAAGAGGGCAATCATTCCTTGTGAATATTTATTGAAATTAGGCCAGAACTTTTGAGCTTGAGCAAAATAATAATCGAATGCTATTTTAGAACTACTAGGAAGATTTAGCATATCTTTGAAATAGGACCTTGAATAAAAATATTGAATTTGAATATATCCGATATGTTGTAATTTTAAATCTTTTTTATGGGCAATTAAATAATCGTAATCTTTTTTTATTTGTATATCTAAATAATCAATAGCTCTTTTTAACATATTCCAAATTACTGTATTTTTTTTAATATCTATAACTTTTAGTCTATGTAAGTGTGCAAAACCTGTTACGATATATTGTGTAACCCATCTACTTTCATAGCCTCCTTTAAACCAAGGCCATGCACCATTAGTTAGTTGTGCATTTTTAAGTTTGTTTAATGCTTTATTTAGTTCATTAGACATTTTGTTTAAGTCAAAAAGTAATGCAATTCTGCGTTTTTGTTCTGTTTCACTATAGGCATCTCTTACCCATGGTGTTTCTTTTAATATAATAGATTTTAATTCTTCATTTTTTTCCAAATTAGATATTAGTTCTTTTGAATTAGTCGATTTCCATGTATTAAAAACTTTTTTAATTTTTGGATTTGAATTGACTATATAAGATGCCAAAGAATTTGCATAATATCTACTAAAAGTTTGCTCGTTACATTCATAAGGATATTCCATCAAATAAGGAAGAGCCTGTACTGCATACCAAACAGGGTTTGAGGTAAATTCAAGTGTTAATTTATGATTTTTTAATGTTTTAGAGTTTTTGCTGTTAATTAGTTTTTTAAATTTAAATGTTTTAGTTTGATTCGCTCTAATAGGTAATGGCATTGTTTCGGTTACAAGCATTCTATTTTTTAAAATAGGAATAGCCATTTCTTCACCATCTGAAAAGTTACCACTTTGTGCCGTAATCCTATATGTTACAGCATTTATACTGTCAGGAATTGATAATTTCCAGGATAACATAGGTGAATTTCCTTTTTTAGCAGTAAAACTCTTTTCCATGTTGGTATTTTTAAATAAATTATCTATAGGCTTCATAGTTATTGCATCAAAAAGCATTAATTTTGCTTTACCAATGAGTTCTTTATCTGTCAAATTTGTGATTTTGGTAGTAAAAATTATAGTATCACCTTCTCTTAAAAATCTAGGAGCATTAGGGATAACCATTAAATCTTTTTGGGTAACAAGTTCATTTTGAGTTATTCCATATTTTAAATCTTTTGTGTGAGCAAAACCAAGCATTTTCCATTTTGTTAGCGATTCTGGTGCTGTAAAAGAAATAATAATGTTTCCGTTTGCATCTGTTTTAAGATGAGGATAAAAGAATGCTGTTTCATTAAAATTTTTTCTGATTTTTATAGGTTTTTCCTTATTTTTATCAGTTTTTTGCTCGTTTGGCTGTTTATTATCATTATTTTTTTCTGTAAATTTGTCTTTTTGTAAAATATTGTCAGAGATTTTTTTTGTCTGAACTTTACCCTTTGTTTTTACAGAGAAACTTGCCAAGGTATCTGATTCCTCATATGCAAAGTCTGCTTTTACTGCTTTTTTAGTTATAGGCATCGGTCTTATAGATCTAGATAGTTTTTTATATTTTATACGGTTTCTTCTGTAGTATCTTGTCCAATAAAAACCAAACCAGTTTAATTCATCATAGTATTTTGGAGTAATACTATAACCTGTAGGATAATAACCAATATAAGAAGAATATGAATTACTAAATTCTCTATACCAAACAGCATTTTGATATAATGATGGAAATAATGATATCCACCAATTGTTGGCTTTAAAAGCATCAAGAGACGCATCATATAAAGTTGCAACCATTTCTGCCATTAGTTTATCTTTTTTATTTCCTGATATTTTTAATTTCCATTCTTCTGTTTCTCCTGGAGCAAGTTTATCTCTAAAAGTTTCAAAGCTTATTTTTAAATCTTTATTATCCCAAGGAACATAAACAGTATCATTAAAAAGAAACACTCTATTGTGTTTAATAAAAATAAAATTAACAAAGAAATTGCCTCTATCAGATTCTTTGATAGGAATACTTATTTTTCTTTGTTCATTATTTAATACTAACTCTTTAGATGTTATTTTTCCCCTTCTTTCAATTTCGTATAAAATGTGCACATCTTTATCGCTAGTAGCTATTAAATATTCTGCCTTTTCTCCTACTTTTGTTGTTTTACTTAGTTTTTTATGCCAAAAAATTTGTTTATAAGGAGATTTTTTAGATTTTGAATCAAAAAGAGTAAAATATTTTATATCTTTAATGTTATTTCCAAATTTATCTTTTGAATTTGCTTCTATTATGTATTTTCCTGTTTTCCATTTGTTTAAGTTTTTCAATGATATTTTTTTACTTTTATTAGTATCAAATGGAGTTGTGAATACTAAACTTTCTTTTTCCCATTTATAAATATTATTTTCATCTTTATATTCGTCGTAGGGATAATCTTTATTATAAGTTTCTTGCTCTATTAAAAAATTATTAGCTTTAGCCCATTTTTTACTTCGGTATAGTTTATTAGGTGTTTTTAGTTTATATATTTTTACTTCTCCCTTTGATTTTACGAATTCTCCACTCAAATTACTTGAATTAATGTTTACCGTATCTTTAACACTTTGCTTATCAATACTATCATTAATGCCTAATGTTAATACTAAACTTGTATATCCTAATGATATAGTTTTACTGCTACTTCTTGTTTCTCCATTTAAATCTGTTACATCTGCATAAATAGTGTATCTAAATGCTGGTTTTTTAGTTTTATCAACTGATAAATCAGGAATTGCCTCAAATTTAATAGAAAATTCACCTTTATTATTAGTTTTAGTAAATCCATTTGTTATTTCTACAGATGGACTACTGGGATAATAACCATACCAATACCAAGCATAAGGATAAAATGTTGTTCTTACTACTCTATATTTTACTTTTGCATTGTCTATATTAAATCCTGCATAAGCTTTTGCAAAACCTTTGACTTCAACTTCTTGATTTAGTTTAAATTCTTTATCTGCTTTTTTAAATTTAACTTCAAATTTTGGCCTTTTGTACTCCTCAACAGAAATATAATAATTACTATAGTTATCTGATAAGTAATATTGCCCATTTAGTCTATCTGTTGGAATTATAAATGTACCACTAACTGTACCAAAATTATTAGTTTTTAAGTTTAATGATGACACTTTTTGCCCATTCGGGTCGTAAAGAGTAATTGTTTTTGCTGTATTTTTTAATATTTTTGTTTTTTCACCTTCAAAATTATATTTATCAACTGCTAATGCTTTAAAATATAATGTTTGTCCAGGTCTGTATATTTTCCTATCTGTAAAATAAAATGTTATTTTTTTATGCTTATTTTCATTATAGTGATAACTTGGGTAAAATGCGCTATTAGGGAGATAGTTATCCGTATTGGTTCTAAAATTAATATAAAAACTATTATAATTTAATATATTTTTAGGTATTTTAATATAAGCTTTTGAGTTTGTTTTAAGTGTTTTTATCTTTTCAAATACATATTTTCCCGTAAATCGACTCCATACATTTTGATATAAATCTAATCTTACATTTTTTAATGCTTTACCTGTAATACTATCTTTTAAGTATAGTTCCATACCCTTTTTATCACTGTTTTTAATTAAATATGAAATATTAGTAACATTAAGTTCATTATAAGCTATTACATTTTTATCAGGGTCAAAACTATTATTATCAGAAAGCATTACTATATACTTTCCAACAGACAATTTATTAAATGGAATTTCAACTTTATATGTATTAAAATCTTTGTCATCTGGTAAATTTAGTGAAAAATTTAATCCTGTTTTTTTATCATTATAATAAGTTATCATTTTTTTATAGCGTCTTTTTTGTTCTGAAAACTCCTGAAAGCTAGTTTTAATAACCTTTACATAAATTTTATTAATATTTTTATATTCTAACAGCCCTTTAAATTTTTTATTTATAGGGTTACTTGATTCTAATGTTAATTTTAAAGATTTAGATTCAATTCCTTTGATTGTTTTTTTACAATTCATTGCTCCAAAGCTATTGCTATAATTTTTTATTGTTTTACTGCATAAATTATGGGCAAGTTTTCTGTAATCTTTATATTTATCTGAAATATCTGCATTGTATTTATTAGCTAAATCTAAGTAAAGTAGGGCAAGTTTATGGTTTATTTCTGCTGTTATAGCTTCTTTTTTATATTTTTCTGCTAAATTTTTTAGCAGAGCTTCATATATTAATTTTTTATTTAAAATAGCTCCGTTTTTATAAACAAATGTCAGTCTTTTAAGCTCTAAATCAATTAGAACTTCTTTATCAGTATCATTTACATGTGATTTTGCCCATTCTTGAAATAATTTAATAGCAATATATTGAAAATTTTCTGTATCTTTTGAATTAATTTTTAATTTTATAAACTCATCTGTATCTGTTAAGTATTTTTTATTATTTAATGTAAAATAATAAGCAGGTTTAGTAAGCCCAGATTGATTGTTTGTATAAAATTTAATGGCTCTATAAATTAGAAAATCATACATAGTCGGGTGAAACTTTCTTGTATCTTTTCTTTCGTATAAAATTTCTGCATAATCATCAATTTTTATTTTCTTTAAATCATTACTGTTTTCAAGTGATAATTTATAATATTTTTCAGTTTCCTTTATGATTTTATCTAGTGTCCATGTTTTCATATCATATTGCTTAATATCATCAACTTTGGTTCTGTTTAAGAATTTATATCTGTTTTGGTTATAATAATTCCAATACTGTTGTGCAAGCATAGATGCTAGAATTTGTTTCCTTGGAGTTGTTGCTTCTTTTATTTCATCTAGTAATAGTTTATGAACTTTTACAAGAGTATTTTCTTCAACTTGTTGTAAGTAATTCATTTTATAGATTATTGCTTTTATTAGTTGTGGATTATTGTTATACTTTTTAGCATTTTTATAAATTGTATCTATTATTTTTAACCTTGATTTAGGTAGGTTTTTGGTGTTTTTGGCTTCTAGCCAAGTGGTTGTATAATCAAATTTGTCATCTTTTAAAGGAAGAGTTTTGGGCGTTGGGTGAGGCATCGCCTCATCCATACGCACCGCCTCACCCTTATTTAGAGTCTTATCCTTAGTAATTGATTCCACATTACCTGATGGTTGAGCACAAGATAAAAATAACACAAATGATATTAGTATTGATATAAAGAATTTCACAATATCTCCCTAAAAGATTAATAAACCTACAGTTATGACTCTTTTTAATTAAAAAAGTTCCTTTTATTATCTTTTATTATTTTTGTTTTGTCAAATCTCAATAATTTAATTGTATATCTTTTGCAAAAAAGATAGTTTATTTATTTAATATACATAATCTCATAATATAATGTAAAATCAGAGTCTTAAAACTCTATATTGTTTTACTAGGGTTGATTTACTGTAATATATTGATTTTATTGATAAAAATATTCTGTAAGATTTCTTGACTAAAATCTGAAATTCTAATAAAGTTCTTTGATTAATAGAGAGAATATTTTGAAGAAACAAGAAACAAGAAACAAGAAACAAGAAACAAGAAACAAGGCGTAAAAAGCTTGTTTTTATTTCTCTAAGGAAGAGGTCACTGGATAGTTTAAATTTAGGAGGTTATTATGTCTAAGTTTTTTATATTATTAAGTTTTTTATTTATAGTTAGTACTATGGCATTTATATCATGTTTTGGTTGTGATGGAGATGATTGTATTGTTTATAAATCATGTGTAACAGATAAAGACTGTGAAGATGAAGCTGCTCCCGAAGTTTGTATTGAAGCTAAATGTCAGCCAAATCCTTGTGAGGAAACAGTAAATAACTGTGGGATGGGGAAATGTATTCCACATGATAATCCTGAAACTAAAAATGAGGTAGAAAGGTTTTATTGTCAATGTGATGAGGGCGCACAGTTTTATGTACATAATAATATTAAACTTTGTGTTCCTAAATGTAAAACGGATGATGATTGTAATTATGAGCATGGAATGAATTACCAATATTGTGATACTAAAATAGGTAATTGTGTATTTGATAAGCCACAAGAATAATTTGTTTTTAACAGCTACTTTGCAACTCTTTTCTTTCTTGTAATTCTATTATTTACTCCCCACATTTGTGGATTTATTCTTTTAGAGTATAATAATTTTTATTTATTTAATATTTTACTATGTTACCCTATTTGCAATATCATAAAAAGTAAATATTGTAATTAAATAAAATTTTCTCTACTTGCACATTTAAATAAAAGAAGTTATACTCTTATTAGGAGGTCAAATGGTAAAAAATAAGGATAAAAATAGAATAGAAAACCGTTATGATAAAATCTTAAAAGAGCTTTTAGATAATAAAATATTAATGAAACAATTAATTACAGGATTCATTAACGAAGATTGGGTTAAAAATATAGATTTTAGAACTTTAAAAAAGGAAAAAACAGATTTTTTATCAGAAGACTTAAAAGAATTTAGAAAAGATTTACTTTGGAGTGTTAA
>JAMOQH010000090.1 GCA_027064085.1 bacterium
ATTAGAGCCAAGCTTTGCATCTATTATTCATAATTCAAGAAGTGGAGCATATATTGCTCATTCAGAATATAGAACAGCAAGCATGAAAGATAATAATATTGTTTATGAAAAACAAAAATGTTTAACATATGCATATAAAGAAAATTATGAAATTTCAATGCTATCTAAAATGCTTGGAAATGAAGAAACTTTAGAAGCATATAAACTTGATGATGAAATTACCGATAATGAAAAACAGACTTTAAATATTTCAAATATACTTTATGAATTTATGAAAATATCTAAATTTAAAGCAGATACTGATTTTATTTTAAAAGATAATGTTTCAGAAAAAGTATATGCATCTACTGTTTTTAAATCTAAAATTAACGAATTATTTGAATTTCCTATCAATAAATCTAAAATAAAAAATACTCTTCCAACAAGGAATTCAAAAGAATGGAAAGCATTATATGATTATGCTGAAACTATTTATGAAATTAAATTATTAGATTATAATATTATTAACAAAATGTCACAAGATAACAAAAATGTATATTATGAAAAATTATATTTTGAATTAAATAGTGAAAAAGTAAAAGCTACAAATGTACAAAATCTTGATATTATGAAATTGCAAAATGAATTTGCTGAATTTATTTATGATGAAATGAAATTTTACAATGATGATGATAAATTAAATGATGAAGCTTTTATAGAAGAAATGGAAGCTTCTTATCAAGGAACCAAACTTAAAGGAAATTAGATGATTGAATCAGTAGAAGTAATTGGATGTGGAGGGGCATTTGATACAGAAATGACAAATTCATCATTTTTAATTAATACATCAGATGAATCAATCTTATTTGATTGTGGATATAACGTATTTACAAAATTAAAAGAATTAGAAAAAGATAGACCAAATATTATAAAAAATATATCTTATATAATTATTTCTCATCTTGATGATGATCATGTAGGATCTTTAAAATCATTTCTATATTATAGATATTTCATTTATGGATTAACAACTACTGTAATCGGACAAGAAAAAGCATTAAAATTTCTTGATGGAATTAATAAAAAAATGGAAAGCTTCAAATTTGTTGGAGCTAATATTTACAAAGCAAATATTATATATAATGAATTATTTTTCAATATAAATAAATTAGATAATATATCTTTTAAATCAATCTCAGGTATTCATCATATAGAAACAAGTGGAATTTTAATTAGAGATAGCGAAAAAATAATATTAATTTCTGGAGACACAAAAAGTACATGTAATTTTTCAAATACTATAGAAGAAGTTTCTAAAATAATGAAAGTACCATTTGGTTCAAATACTTTGATATTTCATGATTATTCACCATGGAATGCACCATCTAGAAATGTTCATGCAACTGACAATTGCATGAGATCTGAATATCCAGAATGGTTTAGAAACAAAATGATTAAATACCATTTTTCAACTTGTAATATTGAAGGAAATATATATAAATTTAATTCAAAAGAAAAAAAATGGTATCTAGAAAATACATAAACATTAAAAGGAAATTAGATGAGAATATATCAACTTAAATACTTAGTAGATGAGCTACAAGCATTAAAAGCTTTAGGAGGCAGTAGCTATACTAAAGCAGAAAAACTATTGCATACAGAAGCTACTACAGAGAATATTGAATTATGCATGAAAGAAATACAACATGAAATCAACAAACAACAACTTAAAAATAATAAGTAAATATTTTGCTTTATTACAAAAACAAAAAAGGATAGATATATGGATCTCAAAGAGAAACTAATTACAACAATGCTAGATGCAACTAAATATACTGGATCCACAGGAAAGGAAACAAAAAAGATTAGTGCTTCATCATTTGATTCAGAACCATTACAACTGTATTTAAGATATAAATATGGAGATCAAAATGATAGTAAAGATTTTACAGCTTCTACTGCTGGATCATTATTACAACTTGGTGTAGATTCAATCTTTGGTTCTATGAATGATTTTAAGATAGCTACAAGAGTTGAAAAAGTTTTACCCAATGGATTTACTGTATCAGGAGAAACAGACCTTATATCAGAAGAATATAAAGCAATTATTGACTTTAAATTATTAGCTGGCGGAGGATTCAAAAAGGTATTATCAAGAGATTCATATGTATCAAACATGAGTATTTACAATTGGTTATTTGATAACAAATATCCTAATTCATATTTATTTGCAATTAACAAAGCTGGTTCTTCAGTAAGAGGAGATCAGTATACTTTTATTGATTATACAGATTGCATTTGGGATTATGATGAAGTAGAAGAGATATTAATTGATAAAACAAACGAGATCCAACATATGATAGATCATCCAGAAGATATTCCTGAATGTAATGTATTCGAATATGGTAAAAGCAAAACAGGGGTTCCTAATAAATGTGAATTTTATTGTTCATTTAAAAATGTATGTCCTGCGTATAAAAAGAGAATGGAAAAGAATAATCATCATGCATTAAAGGCATTAATTTAAAATATTGATTTAAAGAACATAAAAAATAAAACAATATAAAGGGAAAATATGGGTTATAGAAGTGAAGTATTTATAAAAATAGATTTAAAACATAAAGATGAATTAAATCAAGTTTTAAAAGAAAATGATTTATTAGATTGTTTTAAAACTACAAATGATGAAAATTATTATTATGCATATGGAAGTTGGTTAAAATTTTATGAAGGATATACAGATGTAAAAGCCTTAATTAATTTTATAGAAGATGATGAAGAAGAAAATTCAAAAGCAATGTTAGCAATTGGAGAAGATGATGCTACGACTTATTGGGGAGCATATGATGAAGTTGAATTATGGGCATTATGTGATGTAAATTCTGAAAATTTTCCAATACAAGAATTAAGATAAAAATATAAAGTGGCTTATACCACTTTATATAATAAAGGAGATCCAATGCCATATAAGCATTCAGAAAAAAAGATACCTGAGAAATTAGATAGAAGAGTTAAATTAACTAAGTCTCAAAAAGATGAAAAAAAAATGAAAAAAAATATAAAAAAATGTTCAGTTAAAGATTGTGATAAAAATGCTAAATGCAAAGGATTATGTATAACGCATTATAATAGATATAAAAGATATGGAAGAACACATTTAATAAGAAAATTTAATTTATCAGACAATGAAAAAAGAATGTATAAAATTTTAAAAGAAATGATAAGAAGATGTGAAAATAAAAAATCAAATGCTTATAAATGGTATGGAGCTAAAGGGATAACTGTTTGTGATAGATGGAAAAATTCTGTTGAATTATTTATATCAGATATGGGAGAAAGACCAGATGAAAATTATAGTATCGACAGAATTGATAGCAATGGTAACTATGAACCAAGTAATTGTAGATGGGCAAACAGAACAACACAAGCAAGAAATATTTCAACATTAAGAAAAAATAATACAACAGGGTTTAAAGGCGTAGGCAAACATGGTAAAAAATTTCAAGCAAGAATAACTATAAAAAAGAAATTAATACATATTGGAACTTTTGATACAGCAAAAGAAGCAGCTTTGGCATATGATAAATATATAAATATTCATAATTTAGAACATACTAAAAATTTTATATAAATGAATTAGCAAAGATGTATGGTGTATCAAAAAGATTAATTTCATTTATAGTAGATCCAGATAAGTTAAAAAGAAACTATCAAAAAAGAGTAGAAAATGGTGGTTCTAAACAATATTATAATAAAGATAAACATACTCTACAAATACGTGAACATAGAAGATATAAGCAAGAATTGTATATAAGAGGAAAACTAGAATAATGAATGATACAAAAGAAACATTATTAAATAATGTATTGTCAACAGTAAATGAACTTGAAGATGAGCAAACAGATATATTTAAATGGGTAGATGAACAACTATCTATTGAATCAATATGTTTTGATACTGAAGATAATTTAAATGGAGTTGAAATATTATGCTCATTTGGTGGACCAGATATAAGAGTTTATTGTGGAAGATATAATTATGTAGAAGGTTATTGGGGAACAGGCACAATAAGCAGAACATTTGATGACAATAGATTGTTTGAATATATGGAAGAGCTATATAGTAGAAAATAAAAGGATAATAGATGAAATTAAGTGAAACAATTACACTTAGAGATTACCAAGAAGAAATGGTAATAAAAACACTTGATGCGATTGATGAGCTAGAAAGTGAACAAGCATTTGGTGAACCAGATTCATATACAATAATAATGAAGCTACTGATGTCGGCTGGAAAAACCTATACTGCTTTAGCATTAGCAAATGAGCTTTCAAAAAGAGGAGAAAAGATAGGGATCTTTTTTCCATATAAAATATTAGTTGATCAATTCGCAGAATCAGCAAGAGAAGCTAATATAGAAATTGGAGTTATATCATCAGGAACTAAGAACCCTAATCCAGAAGCAAATATTCAAGTATGTATGATCCAAACTTTACATAGTATGTATAGAAACAATAAATTAGATATTAAATTTAGTAAAGTTATCCAGGACGAAGTTGCTTCTCACTTTGAAAGTGGTTCTGTTATTGATTTAAAAGAATCTCTTGGATATAACATTAGAATTGGAATGACAGGTACTGATTTTACAAGTCAAGGATATGCTTTAAATGCCTTTAAAACTATTGAAACAATAGGACCAAAAGGATTGGTTGAACAAAAAGCATGGCATCCAAATATGAAATATAATGTTGCTAATTTTTCTGAAAAAATGGATTGGGATAAAATTAAAATTGAAAGTAATGGAGAATTTAATCAAGCACAATTAAGTGAAATAATTGAAGCAGATACATATATACATCAAGCAATTAAAGCAATGAATAGTTTTAATATGAAAGACGATAAGACAATTGTTTTTACATCATCAATACATATGGCTCAAAAAATAACAGTAGCATTAAATGAAGCAGGATATTCAGCAAAAGAATATCATTCAAAGATGAAAAAAAAAGAACGAGAAGCAGTATTAAATAGCTTTATAAATGAAACAGAATATAAAGATCCAAACAACAAACAAATAGCTCTTCCTGGAATGAGAGAACAAGAACCAGAGATTATCAAATGTTGTGTTAATGTTCAAGCATTAAATGTTGGGTTTAATGTTCCAGATATAAAGAATTTAGTATTAGCAACATCAATGATGAGTAGAATTAAACACCATCAAACAATTGCAAGATTGATTAGATATCATGAAATGGAAGAAAAAATCCTTTTAGACTGTGGATCCAACATTTCAAGAAACTTTTTCTTAGATGATACATTTACTCCTGTAAATAGAACAGAGAATAAACAAATAGACAAAGCTAACCTAGCTAGAGAAAATGCTAAATGGAGCTTGCCTTTATTAAATGAATTCCTAAGTGACGATCTAACTACTGAAATATCAAGAGATTGGTATGATAGTAAATTGGATAATCTTAGGGCTATTGAAAATAGCATTTTTAATAATAACCAAGAAGAAGAATTGGTTAAAGAGGGAACTGGATCTAGCAATAGGGATATAGATCCAGAAGAAGTGCGTATTAAACATGAACAAGATATGGCTAAAAACATGGCAATGGTCTTAAGAACAACAGATGACTTAGAACATTTAGCAAAAGCTTATATTTGGTTCTGGATGTATATAAATGGATCTCCTATATCAAAGGCTGGGCATAAATATGTTCCCAAAACGGAGTGGTTCGTAGATAAATGGAAAGCAGATATTGATAAATATCCTGAAGTGAGAAACAGATTTATGAAAGCTTTGAAAACAAGAGCTAAGAATATAATCAAAGAAGGGAAGAATATTAATTCTTTATCTTTTTTTACGAATTTCTTATTAACAAATTATGAAAATGAGATCCAACAACAAGATGAATATAAACAATTACAATTTGGTTCTGAAGACAACAATGTAATGAATGAAATTTCAGAAGAAGAATGTCCATTTTAAAATAAAAACAAGGATTTATAATTGAATTCAATTAAAGATAAAATAGAAAAAGCAAAAAGACTTCGAGATTGGGAAACAGTTCAAAAAGAAAAAAAATTATTAGCTGAATCAATGATTCCAGAAAAAGCAAAAAGACTTTATAAAAAAGATTTTAAAGAATATGAAAATTCATTAATTGCTGGATGGTTATGTGATAGTCAATGTATTATTTATGGTATTTGTAAGAGTGCTAATTCTTGGCATGATAGCTTAAGTGTACCAAATTATAGTTTATGTGTTACTTGGGAACCAACTATAGAAGAAACAATTACATATTTAGGGAACAATAAACTTGTATCTAAATTTAAAAAAAATAAAATTTTATAAATAAAAAATATTTATTGATATGGTTATTGTAAGATTAGAAGAAAAATACAAAAATAGATAATTACCTGTACAAATGTTAATCAAAAGTTTTCTCTTTATACTGTATGTGAACGAAACATAGACCTCAAATTACTTAGGAATTTACACAAGGAAAAAATAAATGAGTTATTCAGTTAGAATTGACCAAGAAAGATTTACTCCATATAAGGATATAGAAAATTTGACAGAACAAATGCTCTTAAACAACAACGAACTTCTCAAAAAAAGTGAACAGTTTTTATATTGGGCTAAAGATATGATTACGTCAGAGATGAACGAAGATAAAACGATAGAGATGTTCAAAGAAAGTAGTGCTTGTGACGAGCTAGTTAGAGGACTGGAAAGCCCTCTATATTATTGGAATCTTTTATCCTTTGAACCAAGTAAAGACAGAATAGAACTTACATACAAACTTGCTCCAAATTGTTCTGTTATGTATGTGGAACCATTAGATAGCCACTTCATAGCTTTGACAGGTGGTGGAATGGATATGAGCGACACAATAGAGTTAGCTTACTATATACTCCAAGGTTCAAGCCCTATAGAAGCAAGTGGTTTTTATACTATAGGTAAAATTGGAGAAAATGTGTTGAAAAGATGTAGAGAAGAGAAAAAAAAGGTCTATCAATATGAGCTGAATGATTTTGTTAAAGAAGCAGAAGAAAAACTGTTGACTTGCTCTGAAAAAAAAGGATAAAAGGTGGGAACAAGTAATTTTTGTACAGAAGATGCAAGATGTGTGTACGCAATAAGCACATCTTATGAAGAAGAGGATAGAGAATTTGTATATGATGAATTTATTGTGGAGGACACCTGCAATAATGTATGGTCCGAGCTTAAAAAAATAATTAGCAAAACAAACACAATGGACATTTCAAATTCTGTATATAATGGCTATGATTTTTTGCGTAGCTATCCAGGACATAGTTTGGGCGAAATATCCACAAGTATGCACATTAAAGAAATAGACATTGAGGTGGAAGTTATAATTGAAGTGCTTTGCATCAGTGGTTATTATGAAGGAGCTAATCTTGACTATGTTGTGAAGTTTAGAGATGAGTTTGGACAATATTCAGATAATATAGAAAACGCTATCCAAGAATTGATTGATTGTTTGAAGTATGGAGATATTGAGATACCTGAAGGAAAAGCAAAAGAGGATATTGTAAATATTATCGAAGAAGCAGAGACAAAACTTAGAGAAAAAGAAGAAGAATTAAGAACAACTGTGGAGAATGTTTTTGGAATGTTCACAGATGCATACAAAGTTTCTGCACGGTTCAGTAATGGTGAAATTATATATGAAAAATGTGAAGACAAAGAAACGGCATGAAGAAAATGAATTTACAAGACTGTATACAAAAACTGAGTAATTTCACATGATTAAGAAAAATTAGATGTATCAATTAGAAATAGAACTAGAACCAACAGATATAGATAATGAGAAACTATATAAAGCCACTGAAAGCTCAAACGGAAACAACAAGAGTAAGTATATAGATAAGAACAAACTCAGTCATATAATGCGAGTATTACATCCAGATTCTAAAGACTTAAATTTTGTTAGAAAAGCTACTCAATTATTTAGAGCTGAAAAGATTACTATTGAAAAGTAGATCCAAACAACAAACACAACCTCTCGTATCATCGTTACCGATTGAGCGTTAAGAAAAGCACTACTCAAAGGCTTGCCCCCAAAGGGCTTGTCCCTGGAGGGGGTGGCGTAAATGAGCCCGAAGGGCGAAAGCCACCTTTGACGTATGCTTTTATTATAAGCGATTGAGGTAAAAGATGATACATACTTATTATCTTAAATAAGAACCAAAATATTATATGTCTTGGTTCTGTTTGATTGGCTCTATTAGATTGTGCATATAGATTGGATCGATAGAGTAAATGTTCCGTGAGCAAGCTCACAAAACATTTAGTTTAGCAACTGCCTCTATCTTGGTTGATTGTTTAAAGATAACTTTTGTATTTTGACTCCAGCTACGCTGTCGTCAAAACGGAGGGGTGGATTTTAGTTTAAGGTTATTTTAATTTGTTCCAGAAATTCTTCTCCTCCACATATAAGTAATAGTAGTGAAATAATTTTATAGTTTGTTTCCATGGAAACAAAATTAATAGTAATTTCTTTGTTTCCATGGAAACAAAACTTTATGTATTTTCTATCTTTTTTTTGTTTCCATGGAAACAAAGAAATATTAAAAAATAGCATTATCTACTTTACTTTGTTCATAAAAAAAGCTATAATATTAATAATTATCTTGAACAAAATCAATCAGAAGAAGGAAAAACAGACATGAAAAAAGATAAAAAAATAAAAACAGAAGATATTTTTGCAAGAAATATTTACGATATAGAAACACATAAGTTAGCAAATATGAATCCAATGCAAAATGATGAAGATTTTTTAGCATTAAAATATAGTATTGAAAAAATAGGTCAAACAGATCCAATATTAATGTTTAAAGGAAAATTAGTAGATGGAAGAAATAGATTAAAAGCATTAAAAGAACTTTATGAAGATACCGAAGAAGAAAAATATAAAATTATAAAATATAAAAAACTTTCAACAACTCTTTCAAATGATGAATTAGAAGAATTAATAATTGGAAAAGAAACGAGAAGACATAAAAGTATTGTACAAAAAGCAATTCAATCATTAAATTATTATGAAGCTAAAAAAGAATTAAAAGAAGATATAAATATGCGTGAATCTGCAAAAAAATTTGGAGTAAGCGTAGGACAAGTATCAAAAGTATTATCTTTAAAAAAAGTAGCTGGAGAAGCAGTGGTGCAAATATTGTTTAATGGTGGAAGTATAAAAATAAAAAAAGCAAAAGCAAATGGAACAATATATGAAATTAAATCAACATCACCTGATGCAATTAGAAAATATTATGAAGGATTAATTGCAAAAAATGATTCAATATACGAAAATATGGAAGCAGAAGAGATGGCATATATACAATTAATAAGTACAGAATTATTAAATGATTTATCTTTTGATGGAGCAAATTATTTAATGAAAATAATTGAAAATTCAAAGGATATAAATAAAACTTCATATAATAAAGAAAAAATAGAAGATTATATTAGTTCATAGCTAATAAGTAATTAAAATTTATATACAATAGATTTAAGATTTATTATATATAATGATTTTGAAATCATAAAATCAAATTATCGCTATAAATATATAAACAAAAAGAACAAAGAATGAAAAGAATGAATTGTAATAAAATAGATTTGATGTTAATCAATCCAAAAACTTTAATATGTATAATATTAGAGTTTATAAGAGAAAAAAATAAAACAGAAAACTTTACAGGTTATGTAATTACTATGTTAATCATATTAACATTATGGTTTGTAATTGCATTATTTATATTTAATATAATTGGAAATAAGCCAATATTTGAATATTCAAAAGGAGAAATTACAGGTAAAGCTGTGAAATTATCAACTAAAGGTTTAATATTTAAAACTACAGAAGGTTATTTAATGACTGGAGGAATTGATAATGGAACAGCAACAAAATGGGAATTTACAGTAATAGATAATAAATTAACAAAATGTATTAATTCAAATAATGATGTAATATTAACTTATACACAATATTTATTAGTACCATATAGAATTGGAAATACACATTATATTGTAACAAATTGTAAAGAAAAAAAGGATAAAAAATGAAAAAGATATTAATAGGATTATTGGTTCTAACTGGATTAGCAATGGCAGATTGTAAAACTGTAACTACCTTTCCAATTGACGGAGAACCAACGATTACAATTATATGTGTAGATGATTAATAATTGTATATATAAAACATAAAGGATAAATAAATGGGAGGATATAAATATATCCTTGATAGATTAGAAAAGCAAGGTGATAGAAAAACAGATAGATTAATATACTCAAATGCTATCTTGTTCCACGCTGCTGTATTAATTAATGCTATCAATGGAAAAGCAAAAAAATATAATGGAAAAAATATTACATTTTATGGATTAACATTAGCGGGAAGTGCTTGTGTATCTGGTGATACTGAATTTATGACAGAAAATGGATGGAAAAAAATATCTGATTTTGAATATAGAGATAAAGTATTAGAAATAGAAAAAGATACCCATATAGCAACATTCAGAGAACCAATAAGATATGTCAAAGAATTTGATGATAAACCAGCTATAAGATATGTACCAAACACAAACAGCAATGTTTCAATGCATATAACAGAAGATCATACAGTTTTATATTTAGAAAATAAAAATGATATAAAATCTTCAAAAGCAAAAACAGCAAAAGAAGTTTCAAAACTTAATAATATTTATATTCCATCATTAAAAGAAGATGGTTCTTCAAATAGTACCATAGCTTCAAAAGATCAAATTGTTTATGAACAATTACCTAATAATACAAAATATTGTTTTACAACTAAGACAGGGTTCTGGTTAGCAAGACATGACAATTTTGTATTTATTACTGGAAATTGTGGAAAAGATTTCTCTTATGATTTAGCAGCAAAAGTATTTGGTACTGATACTCCTGGATTTAAAAAAGGTTATGTAGAAACAATTAAAACAAACCTTAGAAATAATCTTGTAAATGATGAATC
>JAMOQH010000091.1 GCA_027064085.1 bacterium
TGTACTTTGTAAAAGGAACAACAATCACAAAAAGAGAAACCATCAGAATAGCATATATAAAATTGAAGAGATATATTTTCTTAAACTTTTCAATATCTATAATATCTATAATCTTTGCCGTAAGTATAGCAAACACTCCAAAAATGGGGAGTATGTACAAAATCATTTTTGATTCGGATAGTGAAAAAAATATTATTGGAATAACAATAGTAGCGAGAAGCACCGTATATATTGATTTTTTTTTGAAATATGATTTGCATTGTATTCCTAATGATATCAGATTTACTGACCAAGGCAAACTAACAAGTGGAGCATAAACAAGGAAATACCAAAACGGCTCATATCTATGAAACCTATTTGTAGAAAATCTATCAACCGTATGTGTTACTAAGAAGTAGTTCAAAAAATCTCTATTATGCCAAATCAAATATATATACCATGAAGAAGCGGTGCAGAGAAATAAAACAAATGAAATAACATGGTGAGCCGAAAATTTGTTTTTTGAAGGCTCTAATTTATTGTAAAGCAGGACAAACGGTAGAGGTACAATAAAAACAACAGGCCCTTTTGTTAGAAAGCCTAAAGCCAAACTTAGGTAAAACAGATATAGATATTTATAAGCTCCTTCTTTTCTATATTTTATCCAGTAATACATAGACATAAGAACGAATGTTGTTAAAAAAATATCTGTCGTAAGAAATCTTGAAGAGAAAAACAATAGAGGTATTGAAAAATATATTAAAGACGCCCAAAAAGAGATTTTTCTATTATCAAATAGCAAAAGTGAAATCATATAAACAAAAAAAATCTGGGCAATTATGGCTATTTGAAGGAAAAATCTTGCTCCAAAAGGATTTATCCCAAAAATCTTATATCCTATAGCAGTTATTTGATATGTTAGAGGTGGTTTATGGTAATGGTGTACATTAAGAAAATTCGGATGCAAATAATCTCCTGATACAACCATTTCTCTCGAAATTTCTGAATATCTTGCATCACTTGATTCTATTACTCCATATTTCCCGACATTGAAAAGTAACACAAAAAGAGTTAAAATCATAAAAAATTTAACATTTAGCTTGCCCATATATTCTCCTCATTCCTAATAAAATATTTCTTGAATAAACAATAAAACCCAAAAGTTGCCCAGTTATTAAAACCGGATCTTTCCTAAAAATACCATAAGTCAATATAATGAAAGAACCTATAAGACTTATTTTCCAAAATCCCAAAGGAAGTGTAGATATTTTTTTCTTTTCGGAATATATCCACTGATATATAAACCTCAAAGAAAAAATAACTTGCCCTGTACTACCCCAAATCAGCAACATTAAAGGTAGATTCTTATCTCTAAAAAGTATGTTGAAATTCAAATAATTAACGGGAGATAAAAATAATAAAATAATAGTAATAAAAGGGAAAACTATTAAAAAATATCTTATAATTTTTCTAAATTTTGACCACGAACCTTGCAGTTGCATATTTCTGATATAGATAAAATATGTAATTGATTGTCCAAACATAATTGCAAAATCATGTTTTAATAAACCGTAAATAAAAAGTAGAAAAGAGGCTGTCAAACTTAGTTTCCAAAACAATTCCGGAGTTATAATTTTTTTAGCTTTTTCTGATTTTATCCATTGAACCAATATTCTCGCAGAAAAAAGTATCTGGGAAGTAAATCCGATTGTATATGTAATTATATCATTTGTCATCATATTTTATGTTAGAATCTGTAATTGTATATTTTATGTAACGATTTCTCATCCAACGAAAAGCAAAGGCATCAATTAACGCTTTAAATACTCGGTTGTACATATTATATTTTGAGACACCCGCTTTTCTTTCAAAATGCCGAACTTCAACTTGTTTAACTTTTCCACCTTGCAATTGAATTAGAGCCGGTAAAAACCTATGCATCCCTTTAAAAAAGGGTATCTTTTTTGCATATTTTGTTTTAATAATTTTAAGAGGACATCCGGTATCTATTATTCTGTCATTAATCAACTTCCGCCTGATATAATTAGCAATTTTAGACTGAATTTTTTTGGAAAAAGTAT
>JAMOQH010000092.1 GCA_027064085.1 bacterium
TCTGCAATGCAACAAACAGTTCAGTATTTATCTTTTTTGATTGCAACAATATTTTTTGTTGGAGCAGCCATCATTGATGCAATAATAGTAAACTCTAAAAAAAAGGAGGATAAATGAGGAAATTATTTTTTTTATTTTTATTATTATTTTTATTTATTGGCTGTAATTCTAAATGGGAATATAAAACAGTAAAGATAGCAACATCTGAAATAAATTCAAGAAATGGAAGTGCTGCAATGAAATATTCATCTATAGATATTAGTGATGATACCTTAAATGTATATGGAAAAGAGGGGTGGGAGCTTGTTAACACATATCTAGAGATGGAAACTGCTTTTCCTAATTTTGGAGACAGTAAATATGTTACAGGAATAAGAGAGAATATTAGACCACAATTACTTGTATTAATCTTCAAAAAGAAACTTTAGAATAAAAGGAGAAAAAATGTCGCCAATCTACCCCTAAAAACGGTGTTTTTGAGTATTTTCGGAGATTGACGGAAAACTATCTGAAAAATAAATTGTATTTAATAACTACTCTTTACAAGAGCTTGATAAATACTCGCAAAAAGATAATTATAAATCAAGAATTTATTGCTTTTTATGCTAAAAAATAATACAAGTTTCAATTATATTATTTTACCTAAATAGAAGCCATGACAATGGCCAAATGGAGATTTGACAATTAAAGTTATTAATGCTAGGCTTATAATAAACTATAAGAGGTGTAAATTATGGCAACAATTTATATAGTTTCTAATTACGGAACCCTTCATAAAAAAGGTGAGACAATAATACTTGAAGATAAAAATGGCCTAAAACAACAATATTTCCACATAAAACAGAACAACTTCTAATATTAGGTAGAACTCATATAACAAGTGAAGCTCTTAATATTTTAATGCACTATAATATAGATACTGTATTTATGGGAAGAAATGGAAAATTTAACGGTAAATTAGCATTTCAAACAGGAAAAAATGTTTTTTTAAGACAAAAACAATTTAAATCAATAGAAAACCATGAATTTTCAGTAAAAATAGCTAAAAATATAGTAAATGCCAAACTACAAAACCAACTTACCATGTTATATAAAACTCAAAGGAAAGAACAAAATCACAATAACTTAAAAAATATTATTGAAAACATAAAAAACAATAAAAATAAATTAAAAACTGCTGATAAAATAGACTCAATTAGAGGGTATGAAGGTTATGGAGCAAAACTATTTTTTGATGGTTTTAAATACGGAATATTTCCTGATTGGGCTAAATTTAATGGAAGAAGACTGTATTGTTATTTTTGATATCTGCGAAACAGATTGGCAAAAAAGAGAGAAATATGGACCCAAAAAATTTAACGAAGATAGAGATGATATTTTTTTGATTTTATAGTCACTTAACCTAAAGTTTAAGCCCCTGCATTCAGCCCAAAGGTAAATCCTTATATGGATTTGAATATTCTTTGAAATCTTTATTCTTAATTAATGACACAAGCATGATTTTAGCCTAAAGAAATATAATAATTTACTTTTTACACTAGCCTTAATATTAATATGATAAAAATCACCTATTTTACTAACTTCTCAACTATAGGGATATCAGCTTTAGCCCAATCTAAAGTATTTAATTCGGTTTTTAATAACCACTTATAAGCTATATGTTCTGTTAATGTTAAATCACTAGTTTTCACATTACATATATAACTATGCATAGTTATTTCAAAATCAGTATATTTATGATTTACTGTTAAAAACTTCTCTTTTACAATGATATCTATTTTTAATTCTTCTTGAATTTCTCTTTTTAGTGCTTCAATTTCGGTTTCTTGGGCTTCTACTTTACCACCAGGAAATTCATACTTATAAGAAGTATATTCAAATTTAGTTTTTCCTCTTTGTACAGCTAAAATTTGATTTTCATAAAAAATTATTGCCGCCACTACATTTAAATGCTTCATCATGCTCCACAAGATAAAACTATATTATAATTAGTTAGATTCAAAAATCAAGAGAGCTCTAAAAGTTTCAATGATAATGTTTTATAGAATTAAGTAATCTTCTAATGGAGTTGTGAAAATAAACAAAAACTATTTAGTTAATATTTTTCTAATTGCTAATTCCCATCTTTCTAAAGTGGTTTCAACATATTCGTTTGGAGAAGGATAATATGCCTTATCAAGTGCCCACTTTTCCTGAATTTCATCTAATCCTTTAAAAATACCTGTTGCAAGCCCTGCAAGCATAGCTGCCCCAAGAGCAGTTGTTTCAATACTTTTTGGTCTTTCTAGTGTTACATTTAAAATATCTGCCTGAAACTGAATAAGCAAATTATTTAAACTAGCTCCACCATCAACTTTTAACTTAATCAAATCTAAATGAGTATCCTTTTCCATAGCTTTTAGTAATTCATAGTTTTGTAATGCAATTGCCTCTAACACTGCTCTTGCAATATGACTTCTATTAGTATTTCGGCTAATTCCGTAAATCATTCCTTGTAAATCAGCTCTCCAGAAAGGAGCTCCTAAACCCGTTAAAGCAGGAACAATTACAACTCCTCCATTATCTTCAACTTTATTTGCTAATTCCTCAATTTCTGGAGCATCATCAATAAAATTTATACCATCTCTAATCCACTGAACCAAAGCACCTGCAATAAACGCACTACCCTCTATTGCATAGGTGGTTTTTCCTTTTAGTTTCCATGCAACAGTTGTTAATAATCTATTTTTAGACTTAACAATTTCATCACCTGTATTCATTAAGATAAAAGAACCTGTTCCATAAGTACATTTACCCTCTCCTTCTTTAAAACAAGCCTGTCCAAAAAGTGCTGATTGCTGGTCTCCTGCTATCCCTGCTATCGCTATTCCATCAGGTAAAAAATCTAAGCCTTCCGTATAGCCATAAATTTCAGAACTTTCTGATATTTTGGGTAAAATTGACTTATCTATTCCTAATAACGAACATAATTCATTGTCCCATTGTAAGTTTTCAAGGTCCATAAGCATATATCTTGATGCATTTGATACATCAGTAACATGAACTTTTTTATTACTTAACCTATAAGCTAAAAATGTATCTATTGTTCCTGCTATAGCTTCCTTTTTCTCTATTGCCTCTTTTACAGAATCAACATTTTTTATCATCCATCTTATTTTGGTTCCACTAAAATATGGGTCAAGCAAAAGCCCTGTTTTATCACTTATTTTACTTTCATAACCCTTTTCTTTTAATAAATCACAATATTGAGCTGTCCTTCTATCTTGCCATACTATAAAATTATGATAATGCTCACCTGTATTTTTATTCCATATAGAAACAGTTTCCCTTTGATTTGTAATACCTATTGCTTTTATTTTACTTACATCAATTTTTGATTCATCAATTACAAATTTCACTGATTTTTTTACAGAATCCCAAATATCTTCTGGATTATGTTCAACCCAGCTCATTTGTGGAAATATTTGAGGGTATTCAAAATTCTTTTTAGCTATTATTTTTAAATTTGCATCAATAAGTAAAGCTGTTGAGCCTGTTGTTCCTTGATCAATAGACAGTATATATTTCATATTTTCTCCAAATCATAAAATTCAAAGCTATTTTATTAATTATTGTAAATTTTTGCAAGAATTTTAAGGTAATTTTATATTTAATGATAAAAACCCAAAATTTTAATTATTTTTTTATTATTTTACTCCATTTCTTTTTTTATTGATTTAATATATTAAATTTGTTAAATATGAGGAGTTATGAATATCATAACTATATTTGGAGGTAATTATGAACTATTTTAAAGATATACTTGCAGTTTCTCTAAGCAAAGAAATTGAAACTTTTACAAAAAACGAGTTATTAGAACTAATAGAGGTGCCAGACCCAAAAATGGGAGACTTAGCTTTTCCATGTTTTAAACTTGCAAAAGTTTTTAGAAAAGCACCACATATGATTTCTAAAGAATTAGTAGAAAAATTGAATTTTAATGATGAATTTTCATCAGTTAAAGCTGTTGGACCTTATATTAATGTTTTTATTAATAATTCAGCTCTTTTAAAATATTTTAAACAAGAATTTACAGATAATAAAATATTGAAACCCTTACCAAGATTAAATAAAAATATACCTATAGATTATTCATCTCCAAATATTGCTAAACCTATAGCTTTTCATCATATAAGGTCAACAGTAATAGGTAATGCTATTTCAAATTTATTTGAATTTATTGGCTATGACTTAAAAAGAATAAACTATTTAGGTGATTGGGGCACACAATTTGGTAAATTGTCAGTAGCGTTCAAAAAATGGGGAAGTGAAAAGGAACTTGATGAAAAGGGTATAAAACATTTACTTGAAATTTATGTTAAATACCATGAAGAATCAAAAAACGATAAAACACTAGATGCAGAAGCTAGAAAATTATTTAAACTTACTGAAGACGGAGATGAAGAAGCTTTAGCATTATGGAAACGCTTTAGAGATATTTCAATTAAAGAATTTAATAGAATTTATGATATTTTAGGTGTTAAATTTACTCATATTGAAGGAGAAAGTCGCTATGCTCCCGTTTTAAATGAAACAATAGAGCTTATTAAATCCAAAGTTCACACAGAAATTTCACAAGGTGCATTAATTATTCCCCTTGAAGAAGAAAATATGCCTCCTGTTTTGCTTAAAAAAATGGACGGAGCTACTTTATATGCAACAAGAGATATAGCAGCGGCAATAGATAGATACGAAAGATTTAATTTTGCAAGGTCATTATATGCTGTTGGAAGCCAACAAAAACTATATTTTCAACAATTAAAAGTTGTTCTTAAAAAAATGGGTTATGACTGGGCTGACAAAATAAAGCATATAGATTTTGGTATGGTAAAAGGAATGTCAACAAGAAAGGGAAATCTTGTTTTCCTTGAAGATGTTTTAAATGAAGCAATTGCTTTATCAAAAGAAAAAATTCTTGAAAAAGGAAGAGTTCCTGAATCTGAAATAGATGAAGTTGCAAGAAAAGTTGGTGTTGGAGCTATAATTTTTGGTGATTTAAAAAGTAGTAGAATAAATGATTTTGAGTTTAATTGGGAAGATTTATTAAATTTTTCAGGCTATAGTGGCCCTTATGTTCAATACTCATATACAAGAGTTAAATCTATAATGAGAAAATCAGATATTAAAGACTATACTAATGCAGATTTGAGCTTATTAAAAGAGGATATAGAAATTGAATTAGTAAAAGAATTGTTAAAATTTCCAGAAATAATCCAAAAAGCAGCCGAAAATGATGAACTCTACTTTTTAGCTAAATATTCTTATTCTATATCTAAATTGATGGCAAATTTTCACAGATTTGTACATGTTCTAAAAGCAGAACCAGAACTTCAAAAAGCAAGATTGTTTTTATTAAGTAAAGTTGCAGACACAATTCAGACAACATTATCAATATTAGGTATTGAAACTGTTGAAAATATGTAATTGATTAAGGCCTTTCATAAACAATAAACTGTTTATTACAGGCAAAATTTAACTAATTTTGCTATGCAAAATGGATTTAAATTTTATTCTTCTCTAAAAAATTTTAAATAAAATTATATCTAGCATCCCCCACCTTGACTATAAAACTTAAATAATGTATTTTATCGATATTAAATATGTAAGAAATTTTATATAAAATTTCTATACAAATAAATAAATCATCAAATGGAGTAAATAAAATGAATTATAAATATCTCGTAGGACCAATTACATCAAGAAGACTTGGACTATCTTTAGGAATAGACCCCATTCCTTCTAAAACCTGCTCTTTTGATTGCCTATATTGCGAAGTAACTAAAACAAATAATAAAACAGTAGAAAGGAAAGAATATGTAAATGCAGATGAAATACTATCAGAATTAAAACACTATCTTGAAAAGGGTAAAAAGAAACCTGATTATATAACATTTTCAGGAAGTGGAGAACCAACTCTAAATTCAAAATTAGGATATATAATAAAAGGCATTAAAAAACTCACTAATATACCTGTTGCAGTTATAACAAATAGCTCTATTATAGATAGATTAGATGTTAGAGAGGAATTACTCAAAGCAGACCTGATTATCCCATCACTTGATGCAGTTACAGAATCGGTATTTAAAAAAATTGATTTACCACATAAAAGCATTAAAATAGAAAATATCATTAATGGGTTAATAGAATTAAGAAAAGAATACAATAAAGAAATATGGTTAGAGGTATTAGTTTTAAAAGGATATAACGACTCTATAGAAGAAATTAAAAAAATTGCAGAAGTTGCTAAAAAAATAAACCCTGATAAAATACAAATAAATTCACTTGACAGAGCTCCAGCTTACAGTATTGCTCAAAAAGTAGAAGAAGATAAACTTAATGAATTAAAAAAAATATTTGGAATCATTGCAGAAGTAATATAATTATATTTCCGTTTCACTTATAACTTCAATACCATTTTTTATAAATAATTTAGTAGTAATACCCATTCCTTTTGTTAAGTTTCCAGTATGACTACCATCATATACAAATTTGGAACCACAAGAAGGAGAATTAGCCTTTAGTATAGCCTTTTTACTATTATATATATTAGCGATATTTAATGCTTCTGTTGCTCCTTTTATAAAATTTTTAGTAACATCTTCACCATCTTTATTAATTACTTTATCTCCAACTATTTCAGCAGGAACCCTTGGGGTAGAGAGCCCCCCTAACTGTTCAGGACATACTAAAATACAATTATTATTTTTAATAAATTCTAAAACTTTTTCATTTTTGTTATTTTTACCATCATATCTACAATTAATTCCAGCTAAACACTCACTTACAATTATAAATTCTTTCATTATTTATCTCCATTTTTTAACCCAAAGCATATAATAAGATTATTTATTTAATATTGCAAATAAAAAAATCTATATTTTGCAAACAATTAGTTTACAAAATAAACCATTATCAGACTAATTCAAACTAAAGGAAACAGAATTCATAGAGTTGCAACTGAATATTTATTATTTACTTATGTCTATCATATATGTTAAGTTAATTAACTTTATAAAAGGAGAAAAAATGAAAAAAACACTTATAATGATTTTATTAATATTACAAACAACTTATTTATTTGCAAGAAACAACAAAAATCTAGATAATTTATTTGATCAAATAATGAATTCAGATGGTCTAAGAAGAACAGAATTAATTGATAAATTATCTAATTATCCTATAAAAAAAATAATAAATAAAACTAAATACTATCTAAAATCTTCAGATATTGACAATAAAGAAGCAGCTGCCGAAATAAGTGGAATAATTAAAAGTAAATCATACGAAAATATAATAAAAAAAGAATTAAAAAAAGCAAAAGATTTTAGACTAATAAATTCATTAATTTTCTCTATTGGCTCTAATAAATACCATAAGTTAGGAAATTTATTATGTAAATATATAAATGATAAAAAACATCAAAAACCAGCTTTTTTTGCATTAATAAAGCTAAATGATAAAAGTTGCTTTAAACAATTTAAGAAAATTTTACAAAAAAAAGATTATAAAAAACAACTATCAATTTTAGAGTTTATAACAAAAACAAAAAATAAAAAATATTTTAAATACATTAAGAAATTATTTAAAATAACTAAAAACTCGTCAGTAAAATATTCTTCAGGAATTACATTATTGGTACTAGAAGATAAAACATCATTAAAGTACATAAAAAACTACCTAAATAAAGACTTAGATTCAGGAATGTTAAAATTAAATGCCTATAGAAATCTAGAAAAGCTACTTGATAATAATAATCCTAATACTGAAAAAATTTTCCAAAATTGTATAAGAAATAGTAATAATGACTTAGTTAAATTATTTTGTATTACCACTATGGTCAAGAAAGATAAATTTAATAAATTAGCTCAAAAAGATATTGATTTTATAGAAAGTTATTCTCAAAGTAATGATGCAAATATTTATATGCAATATTCTGAATTCAGGAGATATTTAACTATTTATAATAATAAACACAAAATAAATATTCCTAAAGCAATCAATGAAAATGAAGCTGCAAAACCTGAATAAACTCAATAAAAAGGATAAAAAATGAAAAAAATAATAATGATTTTATTACCGATACTGCTAACAACTAACTTAATTTTTGCAACTCCGAATAATACCAAATCAAGTTCAATAGATATAAAAAAACAAGAAGCTAAAAACTTTCAGAATGCAATTTATTTGTTTAATGCCAAATTGTATACAGAAGCCTTAGAAAAATTAAATAAAAAAAAACATAGATTCTTAACCGCACTAATGTATTTCAGAAATAAAAACTATTCCCAAACAATAAACTATTTAAATAAGATTGATTTAGATAAAACTCCATTTATAAAAAATGAATTATATTATTATAAATCATATTCTCTATATCATTTAAAAAGATTTAAAGAAGCAGTTAAAGCTTTTAGTAAAATTGATGATGATTTTATATTAAAAAAACAAAAAGATATCTTATACCTAAAATTATCCATTGAAACCAAACCTGATATGGAAAATTTAAATAAAATTATAAAAAAGTACAAAAATTTAAAAATAAAGCTTTCGTCAGATATGGAATTAGCTATTTTAATAACCAAAAATCAATTAAAATATGATAAGAATAAAAAAACGCTAAAAAAAGCAAAAGAAACAATAATAAAGATACTAATTAAAAACCCTCATAAAATAGTAAAAGATGAAATAAATACTATTATAAAGGCTTATAAATTATATATAAACTTAAGTAATAAAGAAAATACCAATAAATGTGCCAACTTAGTTAAATTACATCAGAATTTTGAAGGAAACCAATGCTTTGAAAAGTTTATTGATACAATTTCTCTAAAGGATAAAAAAACATATTGTAAAGCTCATTACTATAATGGAGCTGCTCTAAAAAAAAGAAGAAAACATAAAAAAGCAATTAAAGAATTTGATAAAATAATAAAAAACTGCAAAAATTATGAAAAACTTGATAAAGTAAACTATATGGCCGGCTTATCTTCTCTTATGAGAAAAAAATATAAAAATGCTATTAAATATTTTACCACTTTATATAAAAATTACCCCAAAAGTAATCTAGCTGATGACGGGATTAATTATATTGGTTTTATCTATTCACTGCAAAAGAGATACAAAAAAGCAGAAAAAATATATTTACATCAAATAAATAAATTTCCAAATGGAGATACAACACAAGATGCAGTCTGGAAAATGGCATACAATTACTACAAACAAAAAAAATATAAAAAGTATATTGAATTTGTAAAAAAGACAACTTACATTGAAAATAAATACTACTCAAAAGGAAGACTTGAATACTGGCTTGCAAAATCTTATGAAAAATTAAAAAATAAAAAAGAAGCCCAAAAAATATATCTTGATATTATAACTAAATATAACAATAATTTTTACGCATTTTTGGCCCGAATGAAATATAAAGGAGGAGAAATTATCATAAAAAAAGACTTCTCGGGAGCAAATAGAGATGATGATCATTATCAGGAGTTTATAAACTATTTGAAAAAAAATAACAAGTTTGAGAAACTAAACTGGCTTATTAATAATGGTTTAAATAACTTTTTAATCTACGAACTAAATTCGTTAGATAAAAAAGATGGAATATACAATAAATATAAAAAACAAATCTCCATATTTTTGATAAATGCAAAAATATACTATCTACCTTTCTGGCATACAAAACTTAATCAAAAATGGATTTCTTATGATATTGACATTAATAGAAACTATAATTATTTAACAAAATTATACCCTAAAGCTTACTATATTTATGTAGAAAAGTATTCTAAAAAAAGAAAGATTTCTCCATTTTTAATACTTTCAATTATGAGGGAAGAATCTTACTTTAATGCCTCAATAGAATCATGGGCAAATGCTTATGGCTTAATGCAAATAATAGAACCAACTGCAAAAAATTTAGCTAAAAATCTAAAAATCAAATATAAAAGAAATTTGCTATTTAACCCTAATTATAACATAAAACTTGGAAGTGCTTACTTAAAATGGAGTTCTAAAAGGTTTAAAAACAAAGAATATTATATTATTCCATCATATAATGCAGGATTAAATGCTGTTAGAAAATGGAAAAAACAAAAATACAATAAAAAACCTAAAAGTTTTGATATGTTTATTGAAGATATTCCATACACAGAAACAAGACATTACACTAAAAGAGTTTTAAACACTTACTTTATGTATAACAGATTATATAAAAATAGGTTTATTAGATTAAGGTAAATTAAAGAATTGTTATTAGATTAATAAATTCTCGATTAATATATTTCATTAAAATATGCAAATGGAACATTTGAAGATTTACTTGTATTTGCATCATCATTATTTGGTCTATCCCATCTTATTATATTTTCATCTCTTTTACCTTGACCCAAAATAGGATTTGCATCATTAGGGTCTGCTTGACCTGAAATACCAAAATACATAGTGTTACCCCTTAGTACAGGAGCAGTTGCAAGCCCTTTACCAAGTTTAGCTCTAAACTTATTACTTGCAGCATTGTCAGAATTATCTCCCATTTTATCAAATGCAGAATTATGACAACCACTAAATAACTTAAATGAGTATAGCCATGATGTTCCTAAGTGCCCACTACATTCACTACTTGCATTACTGTCTTCTCCATGCTCATATACTGTAAAATAAACATATCCATCAACAATTACAGGTTTTCCAACTAGCTTGTAATTATCAGGAAGCTGATATTTCCAACCACTCTCTTCTTTATAATCATCTTTAGTACATTTATTAGAATCAGCCTCAATATCACTAGGTAATAATCTTAGATCACTTTTATCAACACCTACTCCATTAATAGATTCTCCATTCGTATCAGATAATTCCCAATAA
>JAMOQH010000093.1 GCA_027064085.1 bacterium
TGTCGCCTTCTCAGGGCTAAAAGAACCTATTGCTAGGTTTAATAAGCGAAGATAGTTTGAATAGGCTAATACTAGTCCCCACTAGTAAATAAACCGTAGTAGATAATAACTTCAAATTTCTCTATATAAAATTATAACATTATTTTTTAAATACTAAGATACTTAAAAAATAAAAAGTGGATATTTATCACTAGATTCCTAGCTTTATATCTATTTTCTTTGCTCATCCCTTGAAAACAACTTATTTAATCTTCTTCTCATAATTACGATATAATTTCAACTCATATAGATGCAATAACTTTTTTGTTTTTCTTTGACTTAACATCGGATGTGGTGTGTAGAATCTTTTATTAGATTCGAGGAGTTCAGTCATTGGAGCATGAGCAGTGGAACTTTTTATATTAATTGTGAAACTTGTGTTGATTGTAACCCAAATTATTTTTTATTTTATAAAATAATTTGAATTAACAAAATGAGTTGTTGCCTTCGAACAGGCTAAAAGAACCTATTGCTAGGTTTAATAAGCGAAGATAGTTTGAATAGGCTAATACTAGTGTCACCTAGTAAATAAACCGTAGTAGATAATAACTTCAAATTTCTCTATATGAAATTATAGCATTAATTTTTAAATATTAAGATACTTACATATAATATTTTTTTGATTTTCTTTCGTTACTGCGATTTTCGTGGTAATGGATACTTTATGTTTGTGTTATTCTCGTATGCATCACCACAAGAATGTGGGGACGAAAAAAAAAGAATGAGAGAAAAATGGATAATTATATATATATTCCACCTCGGGAGAGGATGGAACGAGAAAAAAGTAAGATAGATTAAATACTTGTTTGTGTATTAATCATTCTTGACAGTCCATCTAAATCAGGAAATAAAAAAGATTCATCAATTCCCAATTCAAATAATTCTTTAAGTATAGTATTTTTATATTTTTTTAAAATTGTTATTTTAGATAAATTTAGATTATTATAAGCATCATTTTTATACATTATATTTGCTTCTTCAGGTTTTAGCTCTAAATTCGGATTTGGATGGTATGTAAATAATCCTTGTTGGTTTACAATTCTTTGAGTTATAGCTCTTGGCATATATGTTACAACTTCTTGAATAGACCTAAATAATTGGTTATCATTTGTAGTTGCTTTATGTCCTAAATAACAATACACAACTCCATCTTTGTCAAAATCATTATTTACTGCAAAAAATAATGCTACTAAAGGATTAGTAGACCAATCTAATAATCTTGTTGCTAGTCCATGATGTTGTGCTAAAGCTAATTGTTCTAATTCAAGTTTAGGTAAGTTACTATTATAAGCAACTGCATAATCTTGCCACTCTTTAAATCTACATAAATCATAATCATCATTATTTGGATGTGTTATTGACCAGTTTTTTTTATAAAATTCTTCTCGTCCAGCTTTTGGTTGAAGTTGCCAGTCTATATTTGATTGTCCCCTATAACAATATCCTAATCTTCTTGCAGATTTAAAATATTTTTTTATTATTGATAAATACAGTATAGTATCGATTACTTCAAATTCATGTTGTTGCTTCATCTTAATCCTTCAAATTTATAATTTGACATTATTTCTCTAACTCAAACTTCTCTTTCAACTCTCGAATCTCATCTGCATTTTGTTGAGTTTTTTCTACTATTTCATCAAATGCAAAACCCTTGATTACTATTTCGTATAAATTTGGTTTATCTCTCCTCCAGTTTCTTAGGGTTACTGGTGTTACTCCAATGTATCCTGCCATATCTCTTTGTGTCAATTTTTAGCCTTTTTTAACTAAAAATTTAACTTAAATAAATATGTAAAACAACAGATTAAATATTAACTAATTATCTCTTATAATGGTTAATATTTAACTATATTTGAATACAATGGTAAAATATTAACTTAAATACAATAAAAAGAGAAAATAAATGTCACTATCATTAATAGAAGAGTTACCAAAGATAGTTAAAGAGGGTCGGGCTGAGGTGGCTCGGATATTGGAGAGAATCAATAATGGGAATG
>JAMOQH010000094.1 GCA_027064085.1 bacterium
TGATATTGAACCAATAGGAAAAAATGATAAAAATAATGGTTCTATTTTAGAAAAATTACATATGTGGTTTAAACATTTATTTTAAAAAGGAGTAAAAAATGGCAGAGGCATTCAATATTATAGAAGATAATGAATTTATGGAAAATGCTACTATTAAAGTAGTAGGTGTTGGTGGTGGTGGTGGAAATATGCTTAACCACATGATAGAAAAAGGTGTAAAAGATATTGAACTTATTTGTGCAAATACTGATGTTCAAGCTTTAAGAACAAATAAAGCTCCTATTAAAATCCAACTTGGACAAGAACTCACAAAAGGGCTTGGTGCTGGAATGGAACCTGATATTGGTAAAGCAGCAGCAGAAGAAAGTTATGATGATATCAAAAGAAGCCTTGAAGGTGCTGATTTAGTATTTATCTCAGCTGGAATGGGAGGAGGAACTGGAACCGGTGCTGCTCCTATAATAGCAAAAATAGCAAAAGAGATTGGTGCTTTAACAATCGGTGTAGTTACTAAACCTTTTAGAAGAGAAGGTGCAAAAAGAGCAAAATTAGCAGAAATCGGATTTAATGAACTAAAAAATGAATCTGATTCAATTGTAACTATTTTAAATCAAAAACTTCTTTCTATTATTGATAGAAGAGCAAGTAAAAAAGATGCTTATAAAATGGTAGATGATATTTTATACCAAGCTGTAAGTGGTATTAGTAATATGATTATCTCTTATGGAGAAAATGATGTAAATGTTGACTTTGCTGACCTTAAAAAAGTAATGTCTCATAGAGGTATGGCTTTAATGGGAATTGGACATAAATCAGGGGAAAATTCAGCTCATGATGCATTAAATCAAGCTATTGAATCACCATTACTTGATGAAACAAATATTTCTGATGCAAAAGGATTATTAGTTCATTTTACAATCAATGAAAATTACCCATTAGTTGATATTGATGAAGCAATGGAAGCTATTTTAGGCGATTTAATGGATGATGAAAATGTAGATATTATCGAAGGTCAAACTACAAACAATGATTTAGCAGATGATGAAATTATTGTTACAATTATTGCAACTGGATTTGATGAAAATAAACCTGTTAATAAATCTGTTAAAGAACTAAAACATACTATCAATGTAGATTTAGGTAAAGCAGTGGGAAGTGATGAATATAACCTAGAATTAAGTGGTGAAGATATTGATATCCCTACTTGGCTTAGAAAAGGAAGAGATTAATCCTTTTTTTCTTCTGCCATTTTTTTTCCTCATTATTCTAATATATATTTAATATCATTACCAAGTTTTTCAAAAAAGGAAAATTAAAATGAAAGCAACTCAATCAAAAATTATTTTATTTAGTGCTTTATTTTTTACTATATTTTATAATTTTGTATTTTTCTCAAAAACTTATGAAGTATTTCAAAGTATCCCATTTTTAATAGCAACAGCAATCGTTTTAACTTCTGTTATGGTTGTTTTATTTAGCATTATATTAAATAAATGGACATTAAAACCTATTTTAATTATATTATTTATAACAAGTAGTGCTGCTGCATATTTTATGCAAACTTATGGAACTGTTATAGATGATAAAATGATTCAAAATATAACAGAAACTGACACAAAAGAAGTAAAAGATTTACTAAATTTAACTTTATTTGCTTATATAATGATATTAGGTATAATACCTTCAATAATATTATATAAAATTCAAATTATTTATCAACCATTAAAAAAAGAATTATTAGATAGAATCAAATATATATTAGGTAGTATTCTTATAATAATAGCTACATTCTTTATGTTTTCAAAAACATTTACATCATTTTTTAGAGAACATAAACCTTTAAGATATTATACAAATCCAACATATTATATTTATAATCTTGGTAAATTTGTAAATGAAAAATATATAAAAAAACCTTTACCTTTTAAACAAATTGGACTTGATGCTAAAATAACTCCAACAAATACAAAACAAAAACTATTTATATTTGTTTTAGGTGAAGCTGCAAGATATGATCATTTTAGCCTAAATGGAT
>JAMOQH010000095.1 GCA_027064085.1 bacterium
AGTCAATTGCTTCATCTCTGGTTTTTTCTGCATTTTCAAGTAATTTTAAACTATCAATCAATTCATACCCCTGCTGTTTATACTGCCCACCAAAGGAGGCCGGATATGACCTTGTTTGCACATCATTGTTTCCTACAGCAGTTGCTGAATAACCAGCTCCCGAAATAACCTTATTCTGCTCTATTTCACTACCATCTGTTGAATAAAACCAGCTATGTACATTCTCAAAATACATACTAGAGTTAGCAGATTTAATTTCAGGTTTTTGCCTTAATATTTTATCTATTTCTAGTAGTAAGTTAAGTTTCTCTGTTAATGATACAGAAAAAGGGTTAATAGTAATAGGAGATTGCCAAAAATCCTTATAAATATCTTCTTTTGCAAGTTTAACAGGCTCTTTTTGCAATAAATAACTAGCCTTTGCAACTTCCAAAGCATCTTTAGCTTTATTTATTAAATTGTTTTCATCAAAATTATCTGAAGAAGAAAATCCCCATGCACCTTTGTATAAAACCCTTATACCATATCCAATACTTTTATCCTGCTCTAGTTCAGCAACAATACCATTATTTATTTTAATTGATTCTATTTGTTTTTCAGTAAATCTGATATCAGCATAATCAACACCATTTTCTTTTAAAAACAACAAAATACTATTAGCATATCTTTTCATATTCCCTCATAAATATTAATTATTCTCCAAGTTCTCTTCTGATACAATATCCATCATTACTCTCTTCAAACTTGCTTGCACATAAAGTATATTTCCAGCCCTTATGATGGTCATCTTGACTAGCTCCTCCATTCCATGGTTCATAGGAATAGTGATATTCACTATTATTAATAGGGTCCACAGGAAGTTTCCATAAAATACCCTCTGTAACTAAATCCCTTAAATCACTGTTTTCATCCCAATCATCTCCATTACCACACTCACTTCCATTATCTCCAGTGGAACAATCACTTTCGGAATTTTCAGGTTGAGTATATGAACCATGTATAGCATAATGTTTTTTTAATCCATCAGCAATATGATGTAAATCAACCTTTCTTGCTCTATTTCTTGAAGTAACAGAAGAATAATCTTTAATTTGAGTCCAAAAATTTAAATAATCATTATAAATATTATCGTTTTCTATGCGAATAAAGGTTTCATCATTTTGTCTTAATGCTGAAGATGTATAATTGTGAGAACCAGTTACAACAACCTTCTTCCTTACACCATTCATTTTGGCATCAATCAACATAAATTTACAATGTATTGCGTTTTCAGCCTTTAAAAGAGATTCCTTAAGTGTTTCAATTATATTAAATCCAGGTGAAAGATAACTTCCATCTCCCCATTCAATACCTGTAATAACTTTGACATCACAACCATCTTCTGCCAACTCACTTAATTTTGAAGCCACTGAATCTCTGCCATAATCATAAAAATATGCTATTGCAATATTAATCTTTCCATTTTCAGAGCAATCTACTTCATTTAGAATATCTATAATAGGGTCACTTCCTTCTTTTTTGGGAAAGAAATAAGCTTCAACTCCTGAAATACCCATTTGCACAGTAAATGTATAATTATCTGCATCTTCTGATTTCATTTCTATAAAATGATTGAGATAAGCATTATATAAAGTTGTATCATAAGGTATAATTACTAAATCCTGAAAACGCTTAACAGAGTTATTATAAAGATTTGATGAAGATTGAAATACAACATTTTTTAAACCATTGGAAAGTTCTTCAAAAAGAATAAATTTATTGTGATTAATACCTTTATAATCCCCGTCATTATATGTTCCAAGACAACTACCCCAGCCATCATCTACACCATTATTCATCTTGCAAATATAAATACAATCGGCGGTATTATCCAAACAAATTTCAGTAGCTTGAGCTAATAAAGGAGCATTTGTTGAAGTTCTATTTTTACCATCAACAATAATTTGAATGTCAACACCTCTGCTTTTGGCAACCTTTAAACTATCCAGAATAGAATCTTCGCTTAAAAGATAGTAGCTCATTTTTATACTAGACCCGGGAACAGCCATATAAATATATTCCTTAACCTTATTAAGAATATTTCTGCTTTCAGGTGTTGCAAAAACTGTTGTTACTTCAATCTTACAGTCAGAAGAGCAACCATCATTATTTTCATTATTTCCATCATCACATTGTTCACTATTGTCCTTGTTCCCATTTCCACAAATATTTATTTCGCAATTATCTCCTTCAAAACCCTCTTTGCATTTGCAATGATATTTATTTACTTCATCTATACAAACACCATCATTAAGACATGGATTAACAACAGGGCAGTCATTTATATTTATTTCACAATTATCTCCTTCAAAACCCTCTTTGCATTTACAATGATATTTATTTACTTCATCTATACAAACTCCATCATTTAGGCATGGATTTACAGCAGGGCAGTCATTTATATTTATTTCACAGTTATCTCCCTCAAAGCCCTCTTTGCATTCACAATGATATTTATTTACTTCATCTATACAAATTCCATCATTAAGACACGGATTAATAGCGGGACAGTCATTTATGTTTATTTCGCAGGTTTTCCCTTTAAATCCATCTTTACAATCACAAAATCCATCATTACATACGCCATTATTTTCACATGTAACATTTTTACATAAATCTATTTTATCTGTTTGAGAACATGAAGTAATAATTATAAATAAAAATAGAAAAGATAAAAAAAATTTCATATTAAAACTCCGTAACAGATGAAAACCGAAAACCTTTAATTTTCATATAGGGTAAAATAACAGAAAATTCAGGGTCAAAAAACTCATTAGCTATATAGGTATCTTTTGATAAAGCCTCTACATTATTTAATAATCTGATTATACTATCTGTAAATCTTAAATTTTTAACAGCTTTTGTAATTTTACCATTTTCAATTAAAAATAATCCATCTCTTGTCATTCCAGTAAAGGTCATCTCTTTAGGATTAATAATATTTGTATAATGAAATCTATTTACATATAATCCATACTTAGTTGATTTTATCATCTCTTCTTTACTAGAATCACCACCTTTAACTACCATATTTAATGGAAATGCTCCAAAATTATTAGGTTGGGTTAATCCATGACCTGTTGATTTTATGCCAAGTTTTTTTGCATAAAATCTATCAAGAGCTATATTTTTTAAAACACCATTCTCAATTAAAGTTAAATCCTTTTTATCCACTCCTTCACGATCAAAAAAATAGCCTTTCTTTAAATCACTTAATGGCTCATCAGTAATTGTTATATTTTCACCTAAAACCTTTTCATTTAATTTATCAAAAGGCCCCGTTTTATCACAAAAATCCTTTCCGTTAAATCCATACCATGCTAAAAATGAAAATAAATCACTAGCTGCATCGGGAGATAAAACTACATCATATTCTTTTGCCTCCACACTTACTGCATCTTTGTTTTGAGTAGCAATCTCAACAGCTTTTTTAGCAATCTCTAGATGATTAATTTTATTTGCATCACTGGTTATTTCTTGTGCCCATCCTTTACTAGGCTCTGTAATTGAAACAGAAAAATTTGCTGCATACACAAAGGCTTCTTTTTCAAGTCCTTTACTGTTTAAAAGGGTTAAAGATTGATAAACTTCAGTGTCAACTCCTGCTGATTTCATATTTTTACTTTTTATGTAATTCAGTGCTTTTTTTATACTCATAGCTCTTTCTTCATGACTCAATTTAAAAACTTTTTCTATATCAATACTTTTTCCTCTATTATCTTCATATAAAGAGAGTAAGTTTCTATCTGTGGGCATAAATTTAATTACAGAAATAGCTTTATTAAAACATGTTAATAATCCTGATTCACTTAAATCATTTGTTGAGGCAATACCGTTTTTACCACCTTTAATAATCCTAAATCTAACTTCTGTTTTCTCCTGATTTACGGATTGGATAATATCATTATCTGCAAATCTGGCTAAAACACTATTATTTTGCTCAATGAGAATTTCCAACTCATCATAATTTTCAGAATATGTTTTTTTAAAAAAAACTGAAACTTTATCCTTTATATTCATAAAATCTCCTAAAAATAAGATGCTTATTATACTCAATAAAAAGAAACATCGCAAATTATATAAATTTATTTTATAAAAACGCCTAGTAAATGTTTTTTTAATAAGAAACCTAAGATTTTATCGACTTTTACCGAGTAATTTATTATACTAGTTTAGTATGATTTATTTTATATAGAGAAAGAGGATATTTATGCAACAAATATTAGTAATAGCAGGTAATGACCCTTCATCTGGGGCAGGATTAGAATTAGCAACAAAATTTTTTGACCATATCAACTACTATACTTTCAATGTAACAACAGCAATTACAGCACAAAATTCTTTAGGTGTTCAAGATTTTAAATATACCTCACATCCAATATTTTTATCTCAACTAAGCAGTGTAAGTAGCGATTTTAGAATTGATATTATTAAAATAGGATTAATTGCAAATACTGCTTTAATTTATAGTTTTTTAGATTGGTATAATTCATTAAAAGGAAATAAACCGCCTATCGTTTTTGACCCAATTTTAAAATCTACTTCTGATAAAAACTTTTTTGACGATAAAGAAATACTCGGAGCAATAAGGGAATTGATTTCTGTATGTGATATCATAACACCGAACTACAAAGAAGCTATGATTATTTCGGGAAAAGCAACTATTGATGATATGATTAAATATTTTAGAAAACTTGGTACGAAAGGTGGTGTTATTACAGGAGGAGATGAAGATAAAGAGCAGGCTACAGACTATGTTTTTACCCAAAAAGAAGAAAAAGTTCTTTCATATCCAAAAACAAAATTAGACAATGAAATTCATGGTACAGGATGCTTATTTTCTAATGCAATTACATATTATTATATTGAAACTTTAAACATTCTCGAATCTGCACAAAGGGCCAAAGCCATGGTCAGTTTTAATATTAGAAACAATTTAAAAAAATTAGGAAAAGGATATTATTCGTTTTTACTTAAGTGATATTTTGTCACTTAACACCTATTTTTAAACTAAAATCTTGAAAAACTTAAGAAAAAATGATATTAAATAATATATATGGGAATGTAACAAGTTATACTATAAATTATCTATAACAATAGTTGCATATTTAACTATTAATTAAGGCGTTTTATGAATATTAGTATAAACAGTAAAAATCTAAATATAAATATTACAAAAGATGAAGTTTTCATACTAAATACAATTATTGATAAAATAGACTTTATTTCTTTAAAAAAGATTACTTCAAATAATTTTAAAGAAGAAGAACTAATTGATATATTAAAATCTCTATATGAAAAGAAAATTGTTCTCATTGATGACCCATCTTTACTAAAAATTGGTTCATTTAATAATAACACTAGTGAAAGTTCTGTATATTTATATACTAATACTAATATTTCAGAACAAATAGAAAACATATATAAAAAAATACAAGAAGAAAAAAATTATTACGAAATATTAGGAGTCTCCCCTAAATCATCACTAAAAGAGATAAAATTTATCTATTTTAAATTAAGTAGAAGATATCACCCTGATATAGTAAAAAAATACAATTTACCTAGTGACATAAAAGAACAAGTTGATACAGTAATGCTTAAATTATCCAATATATTTAACATACTAAAAGTTGATTCTAAAAGAAAAGAATATGATAGAACTTTAAATATATTTAAAAATAAACTAAAATCAATTAAACAGGCAAATCCACACAATAATAATATTGAAAAATCAAATGAATATACACTACTTGCAAGTAATGAATACTATGGAGGAAAACTAGATAAGTCATTACAATTAATAAAACTAGCTCTATCATACAATCCTAATAGTAAAAAAGCACTAAAATTAAAAACAGATTTAGATATATTAATTAATAAAAATAAAATTTTAAATAACATAAAATCAATCAATGAATTAATAAGTGTGGGAGATTATTATGAAGCATTTGAACAAATTAATGATTTAATTATTGAATATGGAGATGAAAAAAGGTTTTTATTAAAAAAAGTAGAGCTTTTAGATAAAATTAATTCTCATAAAAATAAAAATAAAATAATTAGTTTATTAAAAGACATATTAAGTAAAGATAAAAATGATATACAAACAAGAGAAATTTTAATAGAATATTTAAAAAAAGTAGATGAAAAAGTTCTATTGAAAGAACAATCAGAAGAATTGTTAAAAATAGATCCTAAAAATAAAACTGCTAAAAAATATATTAAGGGGAAATTATGGAATATGTTTTAGGAATTGATTTAGGTACAACAAATAGTTGTGTTTATTATTCTAAAGAAGATGGTAGTCTTGAATTAGTTCCTATTGATAATAAAAATTTATTACCTTCAGTTGTTTCATTCAGAGAGTCTAGTGTATTAGTTGGACACAATGCTTTAAACCAACTAATTATTAACCCTCAAAATACAATTTATGCATTTAAAAGATTAATTGGTAGAAGATGGGAAAGTAGTTTTTTACAAAATGCAGTTAAAAATTATTCATATAAAATAATAAAACACAATGAATCATCAGTTAGGGTTGAAGTTGATGATAAATTGTACTCCATAGAAGAAATCTCTGCCCTTATTTTATCAAAAATCAGAGCTGAAGCATCTAAAAAATTAGGCGAAGATATAACAAAAGCAATTATTACAGTTCCAGCTTATTTTAATGAAAATCAAAGAAAAACAACCAAAGATGCAGGAAGCATTGCAGGACTAGATGTTATAAATATTATAAATGAACCTACTGCAGCAGCTCTTGCTTATGGATTTAAAGAAAATAAAAATCAACACCTACTTATATATGACTTAGGTGGTGGAACATTTGATGTAACCGTTTTAGATATAATGAATAATATTTTTGAAGTAATTGCAACAGTTGGTGATACTTTTTTAGGTGGAGAAGATTTTACTAATAAAATTGTCACATGGATAGAACAAGATATTATAGAAAAGTATGATAATTCATTTAATCTTCAAAATGACCCTATAATTCACCAAAGAATTAAAAGTGCAGCAGAAATACTTAAAAAAGACTTATCAAAAAGAAGTTCTGGTACAATAGAACTACCATTTTTATTTATAACCAAAGATAAAAAAACTATTAATTATTCACAAGAAATCACTTTGGAACTTTTTAATGAGTTAGTTGAACCTCTAGTTGATAAAACCATTGATTTAATAGAGCAAATGCTAGACTATACAAATTTATATATTGAAAATATTGATAAAGTAATATTAGTAGGAGGGCAAACTCGTTCTAGAATAGTTGTTGAAAAACTAGAAAATTTCTTTAGAAGAAAGATTTCTAAATCAATCAATCCAGATGAAGCAGTTGCTATTGGAGCAGCAATAAAGGGACGCTTACTATTTAATAATGAAAATGATTCTCTCTTACTAGATGTTATTTCTCAGTCCATGGGAATTATGGTATCAGGTGGTTTTTATGAAAAAATTATAGATAGAGATTCGGTAATCCCATGTTCTGCAGTTAAAACATTTACAACAATAAAAGACAATCAAAAACAAGTAGATATAAATATTTTTCAAGGAGAATATTTATCTGCAACAGAAAATACATATTTAGGAACAATTAAAATTAAAGATATTCCCCCTATGGCACAAGGTGAATTTAAAGTAGATATAACATTTCTTGTTGATACAGAAGGTATATTAACTGTAAAAGCAATAGATTTAAACTCTGATAAAACCTATGAGCTTGTTTTAGAAGGTGCATCAGGATTAACAGCCGAAGAATTAAAAAAACTTTCAGAAAATAAAAATCTTATTAATGGTTACGAAACCGGCAAAGAAGACTTATATATGTTATTAACTTCAATAAAAAAATTAATTCCACTCTCTCAGAAAAGATTAAAAGGAGACAAAGATAATTTACTTAAGTTAAATAACTACAAAAAATATATAGCTCTCATAGAAACTCAAAAATCATTTAATCAAGATGAAGTATTAAGTTTTACTGAAAATTTAACAGCAATAGAAGCTGCATTAAAAGATATAGTGAATGGCTAAGTTTTTAGTAATATTCTTGCTTGTCACATCAATACATACATATTCAACTCCTATAGTATCAATAAAAGAAAATAAACTTAAATTTTTATCTCACTTTAATCCATATATTTATGGCAAAAGAAATAAAAAGATTATTTTATTGGGTCAAAAAAAACTACTTAAATATTTAAAAAATAACGATATTAACTTTAAGATTCTTTATAAAAATGAAAACTTATATAAATTTAAAAAAAAATCAATTATCAGTAATGAAAATTTTATAAAATATAGTGAAGTCAGAGATAAAATAGAGCAACTAGTGACTAAATACCCTAGTACTATAGAAAAGATTATTATAGGTAAATCTGTTGAAGGAAGAGATATCATTGGTATTAAAACAATAACTAATACTTTTGCTCCTAAATATAGAATTGTTGGTGGTATTCACGGAGATGAGGCAATGTCTTATCAATTCGTATATGATTTTATGATTGAATTAATTGAACACAATAAATATTATAAAAATATACTAGATAATACACAAATTTATATTATTCCTATGTTGAATCCAGATGGAGCGGTAAATGTAACAAGAAGAAATGCCAATAATATTGATTTAAATAGAAATTTAGGATTCTTTTGGAAAGCCATTATGTTTTCAGGTAGTAATTATTTCTCTGAACCTGAAACTAAAGCCCTAAGAGATTTTACATTAAAAGAAAACTTTAGCATGTCCTTTTCATTCCATACTTTTGGAAATATAATAAATTATGTATGGAATTTTTCACCTGATAAAGTTTCAGATACAAATGAAATTGTTAATATTAGCAATATATATAAAAATTTTACAGATTATGAAGTAACAGAAGGTTATGATTGGTATCAAACAACAGGTGATTTAAATGATTACAGTTATGGAACAGCAGGAACTTTGGATTGGACTATTGAAATTGATGATAGTGACCCCAATGGAGATATTTTTAAAAATAATAAAAACGCTATAATTGAAATCTTAAAAACAAGTAAGTTTGGAATAGAAGGAATCATTTCTGATACAAATAATAAACCATTAAACTCAACTATCATTATTGATGGTAAATCTATTTTTTATAACAATGACAATGGATATTTTTATAAGTATTTATTGAGTGGCTATCACCATATAAAAATTATTTCTCAAAATTATGAAGATTATGAAACTTTTTTTAAAGTTGATTTTGATAAACCATTTTTAAATATAAAACTTAATAAAAAAGAAACTAAAACTTATTTTACTGATAAAATCATATCAATAAAAGCAGATCTTGGGAAATATGGTTATAAAAATGTAGCACTACCTAATAATTTATTATTTTTAGCAGATAATAGATATTTCTCACTCCCATTTGAAGGCGAAATTTTTATTAAAATACCAAATATAGATAAAGAAAAATATCTTGAAATAATAACTAAATATAATTTTGATACAAATTTAATAATTGAAGGATATGAAGATCTTGATAGTGATTATTTATTTACTCAAAAATATGAAAAACATTCAATTTTAATAACTAAAAATATAAAATACATAAAAATAATACAAAGAAGCTCTAAAGATATCGCCCTAATAGATTCTGTTTTATTTAAAGACAAAGAAAATAATAATAATACACTTTACTATAGTGGAAGCGGAGCATTATGTAGTTTTAATTCAGATTATGACTTTACTTTATTTGCCTTATCTCTTATTATATTAAGTGTGTATATATTCAAACGGAGAAAATATATTGAAAAAAGATAAAAAACTAATAATTCTAATACATGGATTTACAGGAAATCCATATAATTTCTACTTTATGAAAATTTTTTTTGAAGATGAAGGCTATGAAGTTTGGACACCTCTATTGCTTGGACACGATAGTGAAGAAATGTTCAATAAATATATCGCAATTGAATGGTATGAAGATATAAAAAAGAGAATTTATAAAAAGATAAATGAAACTAATTATGATAAAATAATACTTGCGGGGCTTTCTATGGGAGGAGCATTTGCAATAAGACTAACTATAGAAATCAATAAATTTGATGCTCTTGTTTTATTGGCAACACCTAAAAGTTTAAAACTAAAAAATAAACTACTACTTGGTATTTTAGGATATAATTTATTAAGTAAAATTAAACCTCAACTTAGAAAAAAAGATAGTGATATAAGTAAAGAATTACAAAGAAAAATAAATAAAAATTTTGATTTTATTTCAATTAGATCAGTATTTGGTTTATCATATTTTTTAAAAGAAAATAAAAAGTTTATCTCTCAAATTAAAATTCCTACAATCGTAATTCACTCTAAAAAAGACCACACTATTCCATTTAAACAAGGGAAATACATATATAATAAAATATCATCTAAAAGTAAGAAGTGGTTACTTTTAAGAAAATCTTATCACATTCTTCCATTAGATGTAGAAAAGGATTATGTTTTTAGTAAAATAAATGATTTTTTAAATAAAATACTATAATTATTTAACTGTTTTTTCAATACATGCGTAAGCAGAGTGATTATGTATTGATTCAAAATTTTCAACTTGAACTCTAAACCAAGTAATATTATCTAGCTCCATAACTCTTTGAGCCGCAGTTCTTACTATATCTTCAGCAAAACCAGGATTTTCATAAGCATGTTCAGTAACATGTTTTTCATCAACTCTTTTTAATAAAGAATACAGCTCACATGAACCTGATTTTTCTGCGACATCAATTAAATCCTCTAGCCATAAAAAATTAGTATATTTAGCTTCAATTGTTAAAATAGAGCGTTGATTATGAGCTCCATATTTAGAGATTTCCTTTGAACAAGGGCAAAGAGAGGTTATAGGAACTTCTACTTTTAAAATAAACTCTCCTTTATCTTTTTTACAATTACCAATAAAAGAACATTGATAATTCATTATCCCTTTTATTTTACTTATTGGGGCTTCTTTTTCTATAAAATATGGGAATGTTAATTCCATATAAGATTCTTCACTTTCTAACCTTTCTTGCATAACTTTAAGAACTTCTACCATATTTCCCATAGTGATTTTTTCATGAAACTCATTTAAAACTTGCAAAAAACGGGACATGTGTGTTCCTTTACTGTTATGAGGCAAGTTTACAAACATTGATACATCTGCAACAGTGCGTTGTTTATTATTTTTTTTATCCAAAACGGTAATTGGATATTTTAAAGATTTTATTCCTACTTTATTTATAGCTAAATGTCTATTATCTTCATACTTTTGAACATCTTCCATTATTATTACCTCGTAAAATTAATTAATTTCAATCTTAATTAAAAGATTAGCTTACAAAATAGCAATTATTTATGAAAAATCAAGTTATTTATATAATCAGGAGGATTTTTAAGCTTAAAATCTTAAAAATTGAAAAATCAACTAATTTACTTTGTAAATGGATTTAATTTTTTAGTAATTGCAATCTTCATCGTGACATAATGACATATCATTACTGCTTCTAGGCATAATAACATAAGATGCATCATCAGATTTATCACCAGTTGTACAAATACCACCAGTGAGTTCATTAGTATTTTCACCATTTTCTAATGATAAACAAGTTTCAGCTCCATTACAATCAGTATTTTCGTTACAAGCGTCTTTACTTGCAGGAGAATTGTGTTCATATTTTAATACACCAGATAAAGTTCTTAAGGTTGTTTCATAATAATGACATTTACCTGCTCCACTATCATGACCTCTCACCATAATATGTTGACAATTATTATCACTAGTACAGTCATATTCAGGCAATACAACAGGAGCACACTCACATATTTTACATAAAATAGGATTATAGTAATAAGCACAATTATCTTCATCATTCAGAAAATCATCACCGTCTATATCCGGGTCACATTTATCGCCAATGTTATCACCATCAAAATCTGATTGAACAGGATTAAATACATTTGGACAATTATCAGAAACATCTTTTACACCATCCCAATCTTTATCACTAGTATAATCACATGCGTTACCCCAGTTTCCACTTCTTGGAGGAGGCATAGTTGCATTATATAATTTTTTACTATCTACAACACAATCATCATTAATATCTAAATGATAACCACTATCACATGAACACTCTGCTACCCCCTGAATAACATTACAAATACTTTTATGACTTTCAGGACAAGTATTTGTTTCACATACTTCATCTATAATGCAACTATTTGCCACTCCATGGTAACCGCTATCACATGAACATTCTACTATTCCTCCAACAATATTACAAACAGTTTTATGCTCTTCTGTGCAACTATCGTCTTCGCAAACTTCATCTATAACACATTCATTGTTTGCAAAATGGAAACCAGTATTGCATTCATCACAGTTGGCACCACGATAGCCTTCATTGCAAGACCAATCACAACCAGTTATAGCATTCCAAGTACCGTCTTGATTTCTTGTAATAGTTCCATCACCATCTCCATTTAAACTTGCATTTGCAGGAATACTAGAAACATCACATGGTTTATCATAAGCTTGATCTAAATTTTCAACAGTTGGACAATTATCGTCTTCATTAACCCAACCGTCACCATCTAAATCATTATCACAAGCATCACCTTTATTATCATGATCCATGTCTTCCTGATTTGGATTATAATCTAATATACAGTTATCAACACTATCTTTAACACCATCATTATCTTGGTCATCAGTAGCTTGACAAGTATCCCCCACACCATTTTTATCTGTATCCTCTTGTATTAATTTAAACCCTCTTTTACAGTATTTATTACAAGAAGTCCATGATTCCTTATTACAAGCATTATTTATACATTGTCCAGTACCTTTATTTAAAGAATAATCATTTGTTAATTCTTTATCAATATAGAACTCTTCATCATAAGAATCTTTTAGTGTAGTTCTAAAATTATTAGAAGAAGCTGCATTTTCTATTACAGTATATGGTTTATTATCAACAGCGTTTATCAATAATGATTCAAAACCTTCAGCTTTATTAGATTTATTTTTAAGTATTTGAGCAACTCTTATATCATAGTAATAAGGATCAAAAGGCTCTAGTTTTCTACAAACATTATCTTCCAGATTACAATATTCATCACTTTTACAAACACTGCAATATTTCTCTTCATCTCCACTTCCACAAGGATAATGAGAATTTTCTTCATCACAATAAACATTCATTCTATGAAAATAATCTTTTAAACTAATCGCCCTTGACATCCCGTAGTGATTTATGTATTCAACTGAAGTTATTATTTCATCGCCAGGTTTATAATCCTTATAGCTTTCATATTCGTCTTTACGAATAATTACATATATTCCTCTATATAAATAGGTACTTAAAGGACATAAGTCAATATTACTATCTGAATTTTGTTCACAACTTATAACTTCTCCATCATTATTATAAGTACAATTACAACCTCTAAAATAACCACCATCAACTTTGGGTGTTTGGGCATACAAATAAAACCCCAAACTTTTATTTATAGTATCATTATAAACGGCTAAAATTCTACCAGTAATACTATCTTTATATTTAGATGTTTTTATAGTGGTTTTATTATACCCATGAAACTCTCTTATTTTATTAACTTCAGCTTGAACACAGTGCCCAGAAGCTTCTCCATCTTTTATTTCACATAAAGTAGAACCAGTTGCAGAATCTTCTATATTGGCAAAACAATCACTACTTCTATAACATGTTTTATATTCACAAACATGAGTTGTATTATTACATTGTTTATCATAACTACAATCTGTATTTTGATTACAAGTACCATACACTAAAGAGCAACCAGACTCTAAACAAACTTCCCAAGGATTACAATTACCACATGAATTAGAAAAGTTTTCACATTGATGAGAAACAGAACTACATAAAGAATATGCACCACAGTAATCATCTAAACTACAGTTAAAATTTGTTTCATCTGCAATACACATTCCATCCTTACAAATTTCCCAAGGTTGACATTCTACAAAACATTCATATTCATTTTTAACACAATCATGAAGCGAGGTATCACAAACTCTATCATCAGGACAATCACCATTATTATTACAAGCATTTGTATCTAAAACACATTTCCAATTAGGGTCACAATGTTCCCAGTTATCACAGTCATCATCATCTTGACATGGTTTAGCAATTTCTTCTGATATACAATCATGAGTTTCAGGGTCGCAAGTCATATTTCTTGGACAATCAGCTTTTACATTACATTTATCACTCATAAGCTCACAAGAATTAGTTTCAACAGAACAAACTTCCCAAGAATCACATTCTGGAGTACAGCTGGAATTAACTTCAACACAGTTATGAGTATTTAAATCACAAGAAATTGAAGTTGTTTCATCAGTTGAGTTGCAACCATAATTTTCATATGGATTTTCACCTATATAAACCTGATCAGAACACCGTCCATCAGCTAACAAACATTTTTTGGCTTGATGAATGTGGTTATCATTTTCATCATAATATGAGTAAACTTTACATTCTTCCCATTCATTACAAGGAGAATCACAGGCAAGCTTACAAGTATGAGTTTCTGTACTGCATTTTTTGCCACTTTCACAATTCAAATCACTCTCACATAATCCCTCAGTTAGTACACATTGACCATCATTACATTCTTGGTAATCAGCACATATAGGATTACATATTCTTTCACAACTATGCTCGGAATTACAAACTTGATTTTCTAAACAATCAGTAGTATTTCCACATCTGTTATCATCATTAACACACTCTCCTCTATCGTTACAGGATTCCCATGATTCACATACAGGATTACAAACAGCTACACATTCATGAGATAAAGGGTCACATGTTTTTACTCCATCACAATCAGAACTTGAATCACAATGATCTTCTTTAGGAATACAGACATGACTACTTGAACAGTATTGCCATACTAAGCAATCATCATTATCAAAACATCCATTTGGCTGATCATTTACACAATTATGATTTTCATTACATCTTTCATTATTGTTACATTGAGAATTATTCTCACAAAAGCCAGCATTTAGCTGACATTGCTCTGCTACACATCGTTCCCAGTCTTTACAATCTGGATTACAAACACTTCCATTTGGATTAGATTTACATGAATGACTACTTACATCACAATATTTATTGGACGGACAATCTCCTCCATCATTACAACGATTAGAATTAACTAAACAATTATTACCACTACATATTTCCCATGCTTGGCAACTAACATTACAATTATTACTTTCGCATAGGTGACTTATTGCATCACAACTTTCATTATTTTCACAATCATTATCATCGATACATCTATCATCTCTTGATTGACAATTATTACTAGAACATATTTCCCAAGGATTGCAAATAGGATTGCAACCCGATGGGTCTGGATCTTGACATTCTTTATTTTTACAAACTTGCCCTCCACGACAATCACTTACATTAGTACAAGTTCCTTCTATATTTTTACAAATATCACCTTCTGCACAATATTCCCATGATTTACAATCAGGAATGCAACTGTTTGATGGTTCTAATTTACAAGTATGACTCAATCTTGAACAATATTTACCATCTCCACAATCATTATTCCTTAAACATCTTCCATTAGCTAATTCACATTGGTTAGTAATATTACATACTTCCCATGGTTTACAAAAAGGATCACACGAATCTGAAGGATCCTCTTCACATGTATGAGTATCTAAATTACATGTAGCACTATATCCATAAGTTGTTCCACAATCTTCACTTCCATCACAATACTCTATTTCTCCACAAGTATGATTTCTAGCATCACAAAATAATCCAGTTGCGCAATCAGAACTATCAGAACACCTATCTTCATTACTTGAGCAAGTTCCATCATTATTACAAGTTTCCCAATCTTTACAAGAGGGAGTACAATTAGTATATTCACATAAATGACTTACTGAATTACACATTTTTCCATCTATACAATCATTATTTGAATCACATCTACCTGTTCTTACTTTACAATTGTTATTTGAACATACTTCCCAAGGATCACACAAAGGACTACATCCATTCGGGTCAGGCTCTTGGCATTCGTTATTATTGCAAACATCAGTTCCTGAACATTCACTAGTAGTAGAACAAGTTCCTTCTATTTTTTTACAAATATTACCCTCTGCACAATACTCTAAATCACTACAAGCAGGAGCACAATCATTTGAAGGTTCATCCTTACAAGTATGAGTTAGCCTTGAACAATATTTACCATTTCCACATTCTGCATTAGTAGAACATCTTCCGTCAGCCAATTCACATTGATTATTTATATTACACTCTTCATAAGGTTTACAAAATGGATCGCAATCACTTGATGGATCTTCTTTACAAACATGAGTAGTTAAATCACATGTGGCACTAAATCCGTATGTTGTTCCACAATCATCATCAGCATCACAAAAACCATCATTTACAGAACACTCTCCATTATCTTCACAAGTTCCCCAAGTATCACAATTTTCTGTACAATTATTTTCACATTTATGAGAACTTAAATCACATTTTTTACCATTTTTACAAGTTGAATCACTAGTGCAATAATCATCATTATTTAAAATACAAGTTTTTCCATCAGGAGAACATTCCTCCCAATATTCACATTCTACTTCACATTCAGTTTCACATTTATGAGTCGCAAAATCACAAACAGAATCACCTAAGCAATCTTCAACTAAATTACAAGACCCCTGTGCTAGTTTACATCGACCATCTTCACAGTATTCCCATGAATTACAATCATTATCTGTTTCACAAGCAGTATTATTTAGAGGTACACATTTATGTTCGGAATTACACTTTTCACCATTTGCACAATCAATATTTTCTGAACAATAGCCAACAGCAGCAACACAGTTATCATGTCTATCACATGTTTGCCATAATTCGCATATTGGAGCACAAACACCAGGGTCCTTCTTACAAGTATGAGTATCGGGGTTACAAGTAAAACTAGTCGCTGTATTTCTTTCACAGCCTACTTTAGGATCACACCTTCCACTTGCAGTCACACAGGTTCCATCTTCATCACATGTTTGCCAGCCTTCACATTTAGGATTACAATTATCATATTCACATTTATGTTTATTATTACAAACTTGACCACTTTTGCAATCTGTAGCATCATTACAAAAATATCTGTCCTTGTCTGCCTTACAAACTTTATCTTCTGTACATATTTCCCATGAATTACACTCAGGTTGACAATTATATGTACATTTATGAGTTCTTGAGTCACATATAGGCTTATCTTCTCCACAATCGTTATAAGTATTACAATATTCTTCTAGGGCAACACATTTATTGTTTAAATCACATCGCTCCCATGATTCACAACCAGGATTACAACTTCCTAAACACCAATTTGTTTTCGTATCACAAGCCTGAGGATATTCACAATCTTGTTGAGCTTCACATCGACCTTCTTTAGGTAAACAACTTGATGTAACTTCCCCATAATCATCTTCAACAGAATTACATTGTTCCCAATCTTTACATTTTGGCTCACAATTTCCTATAGGTGTAACCGTATTACATGATTGAAAGTACAACAAGAAAAGCAGTATAAATGAAAAAAATAATTTCGCCATTAGAACCCCCTAAAGATATCTACATACATAGTTTTATACTAATATAAAAATATTATTTTCGCAAGTAAAATAGTCTTAATGTCTATATTATCAACAAATTAAATATACTTAGATTAACAGTGAATACAATTTCAACACTATTCTATATGTATTTATTTTTATAATTTTTATTTTTTATAGGCTTCAATTATTGATATATCAATAATTTTATCCATTATTGGAGTTTGAGAAATATCCTTAAAGTTAACTTCATCTAAAAGTTTAAAATAATTACCATTTAACCCATCTTCAACAAAAAATGGATTCGGGACATATTTAAATAACTCAATATATTTTTTTAAACCAGTTTGATTAGAAACATCAACAATTATAAGTTTGCCTCCAGGTTTTAAAACTCTATATAATTCTTTTAAAGCATAAGGTTTTATCGTTTTAGGAATATAACTAAATAAAAAAATCGCTACAATTTTATCAAAATAATTATCATCATAAGGAATATTCTCAGCCAAGGCCTCTTCTAATTTTATATTAAGACTTTCATCCTCCAATTTCCTTTTAGCAATCCTTAACATTTCTTTAGAACCGTCAATATCATAAATATCAAGTGTTGGATTTTCATTTTTTAGAAAAATTGAAAACGATGATGTACCAGAACCAATATCTAAAACTTTTTCATAATCCTTAGGAGCTAAATATGATTCTACTTTTTTAAAGAAGTCTTTATTTATTTTAAAAATATTTTTCATAACAAAATCATATAAATTTATATTAAAATAATCATTAATTAGAACTGCCCCAAGCTTATTCTCAAATTTTTTCTGTAAAAACCAAGTCATGTTACTCCTTTATATAATCTATACCATATCTTTTATACTCTTTTATTAATTGTTTTTGCAAGATTTTATTTGGATTTAAATTATAACTATTCTGCAAGTAAAACAATCCCTTTCTATTATTTTTTATTTTTGATAAAACCCAACCATTCAAATAGCTTAAATAACTATCTTTAATAACTATACTATGGTATCTTTTCATCAAGCCTAACATTTTGTCATATTCTCTAGTTTTAAAGTAAATTTCAATTCTTAAAATATCGATATCATCGCTTATATTTTCTAAATCTTCTATTATTTTTAATGACTTTTCATATTTTCTTCTTAAAATTAGTAATTTAATGCTATAAAAAATATCAAATTCATCATTTTTAATATATTTTTTTCTTATATTCAAATATTTTCTCATTGCTAAATATTTTTTATTTTCATAATAATAAATAACTATCTTATTTAAAACACTTATATCCATCTTTAGTTTTAGAGATTTTTTTAATAGTTTTAGTTTATTTTTATTTTTAGTTAAAGCTTTAGTATAGTAATATAATTCCTTTTTTTCTATTAATTTATTTACTCCTATTTCATAATCCTTTAAGATAAAAAATAGTAATTTATTAATTACTGATATATCTAAAGAAACATTATCATATATGTAATTAAAAATAATTTTTTCAATATCATTAAAACCAAGTATCATTTCATTATAAGGAGATAAAATTATTTTTTCTTTTATTGAAAAACTTAAAATATTTGTTCTTTGTTTCGTATACAAAAAAACCTGTATAAATAATTTTACAAATTCTATATTATTATTTAGTTTTTCATCATATTCAAATATTTTTTTATTATATAGCTCTAAAACATAAGCATTCAACTTATCATAATTATCATCTTCACTTGATATCCTATACAATATTTTTAAATATATAAAAATTATATCAACATTAAATCTAAAGTTTTCAATCACAGATAATGCTTTTTTATTATCAATTGCAACTTCAGAATAATACTTTGCAATCCAATAATTTGCCTTATAGCTGTTCTTTCGGACAATTTTATAAGAATCCAAGTCTAAATACGATTTAAATGCTAAAAAAAACTTAGATCTAAACATTATTTCCAAAAACAACTCATAAGTACCATCAAGTGTTATATTATTTTTTACAGATTTCATTATATATTTTCTTGCAAGTTTTAAATTGTTTAATTTTAAATAACAATCTGCTTTTAAAGTATTAATCAAACCAGCTTTTAATGTAAAAAAAATAGATTTATCATTAATTTCATTTAAAAGATTTATTGCTTCTTGATATTGTTTAAATTCCATTAAAGTTGTTGAAAGTAGAAATAATGTATAATCATTATTTTTATCATTCTCTTTCAAACTATTTATAATTTCATAAACAGAAAAGATATTATTCATGGTGAGTAATTTCTTAACTATATATCGAATAATAGAAATTTCTCTATATTCTAAATATATATTTTGAAAACCTTTAATATACTTAAGGCTATTTTCTGTATTAAAAAAGTTATCATCATGTTTAATTATATTTTTTATTTTTTTAAATAATGAATAATCCGTTACATACATCTTGTAATCATTTGAATCTTCTTCTATGCTTATTAAAAGCCTCTCTCCTATATCTTTTAAAACATCAGAAATCATCACTTTATAAGTTTTTTCAAATAAATTTTCGCTTAAAATATAATTTCTAGTTATTTTTAGTTCTTTATTAATTCCAGTATAAATATGAGAAGTTATTAAATAACTATTTTTCTTTTTTAAAAGATCTATAAATAAGATATAATCAATAGTTTTATCATTATAAATTTCCAACAAATCATCTATGGAATATTTAGCATACAAATCTTCAGAAACAATACTTCCATTTTTGGTAATCAATTTTACAATACTTGAAGAGATGTAAATAGTTGTTTCCAATGATAAATGAATAAAAAGCGATAAAGTTTTAGCAAAATAAATATCTTCTTCTACTAAAGATTTTGTTTGAATAGGGAAAATTGCAATTTTTTTTAAAATCATCCTACTTTTTATAATCTAATGGGTCTTTTACCAAAAGATTAATTTCATATTCGCTTCCTAATTTACAATTATAACAAAAGTCAATGTATTCGCCAAATCTATTATCTTTTATTATAGACTTTATAATATCTAAAATTGTTTTATTTATACCAAATGTATCTTTATAATACTTAATATGCTCAAAAGATGCATTCCTAGCAGTTTTAAGACACGCTTTATCACAAATATCAATAGGTTTATCCAATTGAACTTTTAATGGAGCATTTGTAATCATATATGACATCAATAGCCTTGGACCATTTTTAACAGTTATAGGAAAACCATTTGGTGCAATATCTCCTAAATGAGAAGCTTTAAATATTTCATTCTTATCAAAATTTTTAAATAAAAACTCATTATTTAAATCTTCAGGAATTCCCCAGTATCCATATTTAGATAATGCATGTAAAAGTAAGTTGTCCGTTTTATCCTTTTCTAACTTTAGTGATTTGAAATAATTGTTAATATCATTAACAGAAAATTTAAATATAGATTTTGGAATAGGTATATAATAAACAATTATGGATTTAGCTTCTTTTGTAAAAAAGTTTTCTTTTTTTAATAATTCAGAAATTTTTATTGGCAATTTTTTAATTAGCTTATTATCAGTTTCCTCTATTTTTTCCAATAAAGTCTTTTTTATAAAAGCAGTATTAAAAGCAGTATAACTAATCTCTAATAAGTTACTTGGATTTGCCAATTTATTAATCTCTTGAATTAAATGATGCATTCCAACAGGTTTATGCTTTTTGGTGGAAAACTCTTTTAAATCTCCAAGCATTTTATCTTTCCAATTATCAACAACATGCAAGTCTTCCATTTGAAGCCCCCTTAAATTATTAGAAAAATTTTAATTGTGTTATTTTTTATCTGATTTTTCTTCTTTTTTCACAGCTTTTTTAGTTTCAGCCTTCTTTTCAGCCTTCTTTTCTACTTTTTTAGTTTCTTTTTTAGGTTTTTTAATAGTTTGAGTTATTGCAGTCTTTGAGCCTTTATTTGCATACTTTGCAGCTAAAGAAGACTTCTCTTTAGATGTGGACTTAACTAAAATAATTGAAAGACCAATAAAAGCGATTGCAAGATATGCTGTTAATTTATTTAAAAAAGAGCCTGCACCAGCACCACCAAATACGGAACCTGTCGATGAGCCTCCATTTCCTCCACCAATAGACCCCATTCCACCGGCACCTGATTGAAGAAGTATGACTATAGTCATAACAATTGCAATTATTACATATAAAACTAATAAAAATGTATACATTACTACATCCTCCTAACATAAGAACAGTTTTATACCATAAATTATTAATATTTTCAATATTTTATTTTTTTTAATTACCATAATCTTGTAATTACTCATATTTAAACTATAATTATAAGAAATATTTATTCGTACAGGAGTTCATATTATCAATTACTTTTAAAATAAAATTTTGCAGAAAGAAGATTTACGGTGTATAGTATTTAGTGGAGCTTGGATTGAATCAGGAAATAAAATGAACAAAAAACAAAAAAAAGCATTGTTTGTAATCAAAGAAAATGGAGGTAATATTACACTTCCAGTATTCGCTACCCAAATGAATGCCGGATACCAAGAAGCATCCTATCTATTAAAATCCATAATAAAAAAATATAACTGCAATTTTCTGGTTACTGAAAATGGAGAATTAATTTATGATTTTGGCAAAAACATAAATATAAAGATATCATTATTGGAACAATTTAAAAACATAATAGGCTTGCTTTCAATGGTTATAACTGAATTATCTTTTGGATTAATGTACATAACACTAAGATGGACAATCTGGCTACCTATTTATATTACAGGAAAGTTAATAAAAAAAGACATATCAGATTCAGATAAAATTACCAATATCACTTTAAACGAAATGATAAATACAATACGACCACAAAACCCAAGAATAACAAACTTCAAAATCCCCGAGGAAAAAGAACTTAAAAATTTTTCCTGCTACTCAAGAATAAAAGCAGAATTTCTTCAAAAGTGGCACATAAATACTTATAAAAAAAACAGAGAAAAGGCTTTTATGAGATATGTAGAAAGTGTAGACGGTATTGTTGCACCTATTGAGTGGGCTATTTTATTTAATACAGGTTTACAGGAAGCAGAAAAGTCTATTACCGACTTATATATCAAATATGAATCTGATATTAGAGTATCAGAATCTGGAGAATTGTTTTTTGATTTCTCTGCAGAACTTGGAAAACATAAAAAAACTCCGCCTATTCCTGAATTTTATAAAATAGCATTTTTAAAAGCTCTAATTCCTTCAAAAGAAAAAAATCTAATTTATTTCTCTGTTTTAACCATTTTATTTTTAGTTAGTTACACAAGCACAGCCCTTATTATTATTTCACTTTTTTCAGATGTACCATCTGTTTCGGCTTGCCTTGACTCAAATACATCAATATTCATTATATCAATCCTACCTGGTTTAATAATAATGATGATTAACTGGCCTGCCTATACCTATCCTATGTTTGGAGTCCTTAGCTTAATGCTGATTGCAGGGTCACTATTACTCTTGCTAGAAATCATATTAAAATTAACAGGAAATACAGAAATTATGGTAAGTATAACAAATTCGCAATTAATGAAAGAAATAAATAAAAATCATGTAATACCATTAATAATTTTTTCTTCACTATGGCTACTAGGTTCCTTATTAGCCTTTCCTACAGTTCTAATTTCCACTATATTACGAATAATATTTATGAAAAAAAATAATTATCTCTTCAAAATGGCCCTTCATTCCTATTTAGTAAAAGACAGTGATAAATCAATACCAATAACTCCTTTTGAGGTAGCTGAATTTCTGAATCATTATACCTCATACAAAGTACCAATACCATCAAATAAAAGTTTTATTCATATTTTAGATGAATTTAAGGCAGAACTAAGAGATGATAAATTTATTTTTTCCATTGTAAATGCCCAAATAACTGCAATTTTAACAGAAAAACCACTACATAAAATTTCTAAAAATCTGGTATATTCGTCAAATGATGATGATTTATAAATTTTTACTAGATTAATTTATAAAAACAATCTATATATTATACATGAAAGGTAGTTTATTAAAAAAAATTAATAAGAAAAAAATTTTGTTTCCTATTTGGTTCCAAGTTAAGGTAAATTTATTTTATTCTTTTGAATATCAAATTGATTTTACAGAAAATGGAGCAAGAAGAAGCTTTGATACCTATAAATTTTTAAAAATAAGTAGAAAACTTAGAAAAGATAAATTAATAAAATTTAGACATTTAATTAAACCTCAACCTCTAAATGATAGGGATATTTTACTGGCACATACTAAAGAATACCTTGAGTGGGTAAAAAAACCACTTAATTTACAACAAATATTAAATACAGACTACTTAACTGAATTTGATGAAGATATATTTAATATTTTTAGATATATTGCTGGTGGAACTTATGAGGGAGCAGTCTTAGCACTTGAAAACAGAAAGCCTTCTTTTAATCTTTCGGGTGGATTTCATCATGCAAGAGCAAATAGAGGTGAAGGATTTTGCCCTATTAATGATGTTGCAATTGCAATAAAAAAACTCAAAACTGAAAATAAAATAAAAAAAGCTTTAGTTATAGATTTAGATTATCATCAGGGAAATGGAACAAGAAATATATTTCTTTACGACGAAAATGTTTTTACATTTTCAATTCATGCAACTCAATGGTGTGATATTGAAGCGAAATCAGCTCTTGATGTTAATATTGAGACCAATATATCAAATATTGATTATATTAAATTACTAAAAAAGAATTTGGAGATAATAAAAAAGAAATTTACCCCAGATATAATCTTTTATCTAGCAGGAAGTGATACATTTATAGGTGATGCCTTATGTGATATGAGTTTAAACCTTGAAACATTATTAAAAAGAGATTTAATTGTTTGCAACTTTTCAAAAACCTTAAATGTTCCGATTGTTACATTACCCGCAGGAGGTTATGGTGCTAAATCTTGGCAAGTATATTACAACTTTATTAAATACTGCTTACTTTATAGATAAAATTATTGATAAGCAATTATTAATAAGAAAAAAATTTAATAAAAAAAGAAAAGCTTTATCTCCATATAGTTTAATGTATGAACCTAACATAGATAATTTTGATAACGACTTTAATTTATTTGAAAACAATAATAGATTTTTAAATTTTTACTCAACATACGGAATTAACTTAGCATTAAAAGAATATGGAATAAAAAAGATACTTAAAAAACAAGGTTTTGAAAATATACTTTATAAAATAAATAAAAATGACTACACTCATACACTTAGTATCTATAATGAAGAAATAAATTCAGACCATTTAATATCACAACTAGTTATAACTTTAGATACTAATATATGTTTTTCATATAAAAACTGTAAATCAATGACTATTGAGTGGTTAAATTTACAAGACTACAGAAAAGTTTTCACAAAGGAAAGAATGAAGCTTCCAGGTCAAAGGTTTCCAGGTTTAGGTTTCGGATTATTAGCATTTGAACTAATAATACAAATAGCAAGAAGGCTTAATGTTAGATATTTAGTTAATACCCCAAATCATTTTCATAACGCATATATTTATTCTAATTACTTTTCTTTTAGAAATCCAAACAATAAAGCATGTATTGATATATTAATTTCAGAATTTGAAGGATTATCTCTAGCCTCTTTATCATGGTTAATATATAACGAAACACTAATAGAAACAAACAATAAGAAAACTTTTAAATGGACTCCTGATATTATGATTATGCCTGTTTATAGATATAAAGATTTTAACAACTATTTTAAAACAAAAGAATATCAAGATAGGTACAAGCTATTTTTATCAAGTCATAGTTATAAAATAGACAGCAAAAAGTTTTATAAAAATAAAGATAAATTTCCTAAAATGATACTTAAAGATATAGAAGAGTACAAAAAAAGAGAAACTCTCAGATTTATTTAAAAATCAGTAAAATAATACCATACGCCTGGACTAACTCTTACATTATCCTTTTCCTGTTTCTTTAAAAAATCATTAACCTCTTCTTTTTTTAATAAAAAAACTTCTATATTTTCACTGAGTTCAAGTTCCTGAATAGGATTTAAGTTTTCTTTTAGTGTTTCGTCAACCTCCATTGTTACAACCTGAAATGTTGCATCAGTCATTGCCGGATTCATGTCTAAAATAGAACTTACCTTTATTATTTTTCCCGAGGTAAATCCTGTTTCTTCCTTTAACTCCCTAATTGCATCTTTTGTCACATCAGAATCTTCAACAAGACCAGCCGGAAATCCAATTACAAAATGGCCAACAGCGGCTCTATATTCCCTTATAATGATAAATCTATTTGAGGGTACTAATTTTGCTATGATAACAACAGCATGTCTTAAATTTTTTCTTCTTACGAAATCCCAACCATAAGTTTTACCATTTTCATGCTTCCAATTTGCTTTTAAAAGTTGCAACCAGTCACTTTCATATAATAATGTTTCTGATATTTTTTTCATAAATAATTCCTAATAAATCATACTAATAGATACAAGTATATAACTTTAGAACATAAAATTCCATTTTTAAATTATAAGTTGAAAAGATTAAAAGCTAATTCTTGCTAATTTTTTCATTTTTTTATATTTCCTACAGAGTATTCCTAGTAACTTCATGTTCTGACTTATCTTCTATTATTTCAACAGCAGGAGAAGGTGTTGTTGGAGAAGGTGAAATTACACTCTTTATCAAGTGTGAGTAACAACAGGATAAAATAATTACTAAATAGCCCCTGCAATAGTTGGGCAACTATGCCCGGATGCTTTAACAATATCTAAATAACTAAACTCAATTAAACCATTCTCAAAAGTTCCTAATAAATCTGAAAGACCATCTTGGAGCTTGATTGTTTCTATTTTTCTAAAAAATTCTGGATATATCATATAAATACCTCTCCTAATGATAACCATGTGAAAAAGTATCACCATAAAGTAAACATAACCTTATTAATTAAATTTCGCAAGAAAATAATAAGTTAAGAGTTTTCCTGTCCCAAAAATTGAGCGACAATTTTGAGATTTTAGCTCAAAATTCAATAAAAAATAAATTTTACTATCATAAAATTATATTTTTAATTTTTATTTATACTTCTAAGTAAATATTATTTGACAATTTCCCTTGAAAAGTCTTAAAATATGTCTTGAAATATTTTTTGGAGAAAAGATGACCAAAGTAATATCTATCGCAAATCAAAAGGGTGGAGTTGGTAAAACGATAACAGCTATTAATTTATCAAGTTTTTTAACAATATTGAATAAAAAAGTTCTTTTAATTGATATGGACCCTCAAGGCCATAGTGGAATTGGACTTGGAATTGACATTGAAGACGAAGATTATTCAACAACTTACGACTTATTAATAAATAAAGATAAAACCCTAGATGATTGTGTTACAGAAATTGATATTAAAGATAAAACTTTGGATTTAGTCATTTCCAATGTGGAATTAAGCTATGCAGAAAGGGAGTTAGAAAAACTATATCGTTCTCCAATACAAATATTAAAGAAAAAGTTAAAACCTGTAGTTAAATCAAAAGTATATGACTATATAATTATAGATTGTCCTCCATCATTAGGTAATTTAGCAATTAATGCATTTTTATCATCAGACACAATTATTGTCCCTGTTGCAACATCATTTTTTTCATTGCATGGAGTAGAAAAAATTGCAGGTACGCTAAACGAAATTATGGATGAATTAGAAATTGAATTTAATATATTTGGCTTGTTAACTAGGTATAGAAGAAACCAAAATGTTTCTCATGAAGTCCATCAAACAATGAAAGAATACTTTAATAATAATATGTTTAAAACAGTTATAAGAGAAAATATTGATTTGGAAAAGGCTATTGGTGAAGGTTTGCCAATTTGTGAATACAAAAAATCATCAAACGGTTATTTAGATTATAAACGACTAGCTATGGAGATAATGAGTTATGGCAACTAAGAAAAAGAAAGCTAAAAGAGGTAATAAGGTAAAAAAAGGTGGATTTTTTAAAGAAAAAGGGGGCTTATTTAATCAAACTACAGATGAAACAGTTAATCCTACTAAAAAATTTATCAAAAATGTCTCTGATGATGAAAATATCGAATTAACAGAAAGTGGAAAATCTCATTTCGAAACGGTAAAAAAACAAAAATTTATAGAATCAATGGAACCTGCAATATTATTAGATAATTTATTTAATGAATTTGAATTGATAAAAATAAATAACTCTTTATTTCTTGAACTAGAAAATAATGAACAAATTTATGAAGGTGTAAAGTATTACCTAAAAGAAAAAGAAAATATTTGGCTATTTTTTGAAGATAAAGCAATTATGCTTGATTATGCTCTTATGGAGGAGTTAAGTTTTAATTATGAATCAGAAAATATTCTAAAATACTCTCCAACGATAGTAAATAATAAAATATTTTTTATTGCAAATAAAGAAATACACATCTATAACTTAACAGAAGAAACATGGATGCACTACTCTATTTCAGGAGAAACAACATCTTCTGCGATAGTAAATGACGAAAAGATTTTTTTGGTAATTGATTTTACTAAACTCGTTTGTTTAAATGAAAACTTTAAGGAAGAGTGGTCTTTTATTACTGAGGGATATTTATTAAACACTCCAACTATAGACGATTTTTTATACATCACATCTAGTGATGGAATGTTATACAAACTTGATAAAGAAGGTGATATAATTTGGTCTTTTAATTCTAAAAGCTCTCTAGAAACACCTCCAATCTTATTTAAAGATATAGTTGTAATTAATTCAATGGCAGGTAAGTTATTTTTCATATCAAAAGAAGATAAAAGAGAGCTAGCTATTATTGATTTAGGTTTTCACTTACTAAATAAACCAGCAATCAAAAATAATGTTCTTTATGCATTTAACAGAAGATTCATTTATAAAGTGGATTTGGTGAATTATAAAATTCTTGACATACTTATGCTTGAAGAACCTATAGAATCAATTTCTAGCCTAGACGATTATTTGCATATAAAAACTAAAAATTCAAAAAGTCTCATCCTAGATGAAACATTTACAAATATAAATATAACAAATTTTAAATCAAGTAAGTCTCCAATTCAACATGTTAACTTTTTATTATCTATTGATGAAAATTATAGTTTATTAAAAACTGAAATAGTTTAAACACTATAAATTATCTTCTAGAAAACTTAATATTAAGTCATCTAGATTATCTTCACTAGCTTTTTTATTTTTATCAAGAATTGATTTTTGTTTATCTTCTATAAGGTGGGCAGTATGCTTTTTTTTATCTTGTTCAATAATATTTAAATCATCTTTTGAAGAAAGATTCTCTATTTTTTTTATTTTAGATGATTTCATATGCTCAAGCATTTTATCAATTTCTTTATCATACTTAGAGCTCAAAAGACCTTTTAAAACGGATTTATGTTGCTGTTCCATCATGGATTTTACAACATTTCTAAGTTGGGGAGCATTTACAACATTTTTATAAGAATTCTTTACAGAAATAATAATATTACCACCAATAAAAAGATGTGTAATAATATGTGCTATCTCTTCTCCACTATCCTCAGTTTGGACATGGAATACAATATCTTTATATTTTATATTGTGATTAAAACCTGTAATCATTAAATACCCCTAATACTTTTATACTATCAAAAAAGATATATGATATCAAGTTATTTAAAAATTAATTATATTTTTTATTTCTTTAATAAAAGTGGAGTTATTTAATAAAATGTCAATACCCGTGTAATCACTTGTTGAGTCTATCATTGTTTTTAGATTATCATAATTGTAAATGTATAGTTGTTCATTTAAATCTTTAAAGTCTTTTTTAGAATATAAAAACAAGTATTTAGAATTATCACAATATTTATTAAATTCATCTACTGACATTTCATCTGAAAACATCTTAGGTGAAATCATTATAAAAGAGCTATTTACTTGACAATAATTAACTGATGAATACAAAGAAATATTCGCACCCAAACCGTCACCAATGAAAACAATATTTTTAAATTTACTTTCATTACTATTTTGGGCAAAATTTACAATCAACTTTAAATCATCTTTCATTTTAGCAATTGTTGAATAACTAGATGCTTGACTTTTACCAAATCCTCTTAAATCATAGGAAACTATATTATAATTTAGTTCAAGAAAGATATCCATTAAGATATCCCATTCTTCTAAACTACTATCTTCTTTATGAGATAAAACAATAAGTCCTTCATTATTTTTTTTATGGTATAAACGATAGTAAAGATTACTATTATCATTTGTATTTATATATCCCTCTTGAAAGCTATAATCGTTACTTAAACTTAAGGGGTCTACATCATCTTCATTATTATAAGAAGATGTATCATTATAGAGCTCATTATTTATTTCATTACCACTTTGTGAGCAAGAGATAAGCAACATACTTATTATCAAAAAAATCATTATCTTCATAATAACCTCAAATACCTACCTAATTTTATAGTAAAAAAGAAAAAAATCAAGTTATCTTGACAAAAAAAAATATTTAGTTTAATCTAGCATTTGTTTTGTGAGGATTTTACATGAAAACTGTAGTATTTTTAAAATTTAATGAAGAAAGAAAGGATACAATAACAAATCTGTTAAAAGAAACTGATTATAAATTAGTCTTTTTAGATTCAACAGAAGATTTATTTGAAAATATTTTCAATAATGATCAAAAATATATTTCAATATTTATAGCTGATGACATAGAAGAAATAAATGGAATCATTTTAGAGATTAAAACTCATTTAAAACTATCATTAAATGTTATAAAATATAAAAATGAAAATTTAAGTGAACTAGAAATAGATAATTTTATATCAGAAACCGCCACTAAAGAGGAATATCTATCACTACTCAGAGGAGCTAAAAAGATAACAGAACTTTTAGATACTAGTATTGATATAAGTAATAACTTTTACCATTTTGAATTTTTTAAAAGGATAATACATATTGAAATAAAAAGGGCTAAAAGATATGGTATTGAATTAGCTCTCTTGTATTTAACTTTTAATAATGCAGACGAAATAAACAATAACTCAAAAGAACAATTTGAGTCATTATTTAGAGAATTTAACGCAGCCGTTACAACATCAATCAGAGATATTGATATCCCTATTGCTTTTGGAGAAGAGGCTATCCTTTTAATGATGCCACATACAAATAAAGGTGGAGCAAATATTGTGGCAGAAAGAATATATTCTAAATTAACAAAGAATGCCCAATCAATAAATTTTTCAATTTCTATTGTTTCACCTAAAAAAGAAGATTTAAACTTTTCAATAATGATGAAAATGATACATGAAGGTATAGAAGAATCCGTTAAAAAAGGTGGAAAATCTATTATTGTAGAATAAAAATAATTCTCAGTTTAATTCTTAATAAAATATTAAATTAATAAAATCTAATACTGTTATACTAGTATTATCATTATGTTACAACAATATCCCTATTCAAATTTTATCAAGATTTAATATTTTTACTAAATAATAAAAATTACTACTTGACATTTATTATTAAATAGCTATAATAAGTGTGTTGTGTAAAACTAAAGGAGGTTAAACATGGCATGTGATAAACCGCAAAGTGTGGAAGTAACAGAAATAAACAAACAAACTAATTTAACAGAAGTTTCAGAGAATGAAACATTAAACATGGAGGAAAATATGAGTGGAGTATTAGTATTAAAACCAATGCCTGAATTTAAAATGGAAGCTTATAATGCAAAAACTGGACATTATGTAGAAGTAAGTAGCGAACAACATTCAGATAAATGGAGAGTGATTTGTTTTTACCCTGCAGATTTTACTTTTGTTTGTCCAACTGAAATAGCTGCGATGAATGCATCATTAAAAGTTATAGAAGATGAATTAGGATGCGAAGTTTTAGCTATCTCTACTGATACAAAATTTTCTCATAAAAGATTTGTTGAAACTGAGCCTTTATTAAAAGGTTTACAGTTAACTATGGCTGCTGATACAACTGGTGAAGTAGCTCAAAAATTTGGTGTACTAATTGAAGGAGCTGGATTAGCCCTTAGAGGTAGATTTTTAGTTAACCCTGCGGGAATAGTTGTGGCTCAAGAAGTTCAATCTCCTGCTGTTGGTAGAAGCGTTAAAGAATTTATTAGACAGATTAGAGCACATCAAGCTGCTGAAAAAACTGGTGATGTTTATCCTGCTGGTTGGAAACCAGGTAAAACTGTTCTTCCTGTATCAACAGATGCCGAAAAAATGACTGGAAATGTAGGTTCTTATATAACAATTGAAGAAATTATGGCTGATTAACTACTAAAAACTTATTTTTAAGTTATTGTATTATAAAAAAGGGGTATTTCAGTTATTGATGTAATTGATACCCTTTTTTTATTATTTTATGAAGGAAAATATGGATAAATTAACTTCAACGTCTATGCAAGAGCTACTAAAAGCTCAAGGCTTAAAGGCTACCCCACAAAGATTAGCTATACTCAAAGAAATAGCTAAAGAAGGACATATCTCCGTTGATAACATTTATTTAAAAATAAAAAATAATTTTCCATCAATATCCCTTGCAACAATATATAAAAATATTAAGTCGATGAAAGATGCTGAAATCATTTATGAAATAAATACCCAAGATTCAAAGCCAAAGTATGAAATAAAGAAAAAAACTCATGCTCATTTTATATGTCAACTATGTAACTCTGTAGAAGATATGGAAATAAACAAAGATGACTTCAAAAATTATGGTGATATTAATGAAATTGATTTGTATCTATATGGTATTTGTAAAAAGTGTAAGATTTAATTACTCTTTATGGCTTGTTTCAACCAAGCAAAGCTTGTTTTCCACAAAAATTAAAGCTAAAATCTTTAATTTGAAAATATAAAAATAAAAAATAAATATTGATTATAATTCGTTAAATTCATATACTTACTTATAGGTTACAAAGTTGTATCTATACTGCAACTATCAATTATAGAATAATCTGTAGGAGAAAAATGAGTAATATAATTAATGAAACAACAAAACTAGCAGGAAGGTTTTTTATTTTTGGCTTTGAAGAGCCTGAAATTAATGACAGAATTAGACGATTTATAGAATTTGATAAAATTACCGGTTTAATACTTTTTAAAAGAAATATCATATCTCCAGATGGAGTGAAGAAATTAAATGAAAAAATAAAAAAAACTGCATCTTACCCTATTTTAATTGGAATAGATGAAGAAGGAGGTAGAGTATCAAGATTTGATAAAGATGAATTTTCTACTTTACCTAGCATGCAATATTTAGCAAAAAATCACTCTATTGATGAAGCATATCAAATGTCAAAAGATTTAGCAAACAAACTCAAAAACTTAGGCTTTAACTTTAATTTTGCACCAGTTTTAGATATTTTTAGTAATCCTGATAATGAAGTAATAGGTGATAGAGCCTTTGGAATAGATTCGGATACTGTTATAAAATATTCTATCCCTGTAATGAAAGGATTTCAAGATGGAGGTGTATTAACATGTGGAAAACATTTTCCCGGCCATGGAGACACCCTTTTAGACTCACATAAAGCATTACCAAAACTTAAAAATAGCTTGGAGGGATTAAGAAAAAGAGAATTTTTACCTTTTAAAGAAGCAATTAAAGAAGGGATTGATTCAATAATGACCGCTCATATTTTATTTGAAGAATTAGATGATTATCCTGCAACTTTTTCTAAATTATTTCTAAACGATTTACTAAGAACTGAATTAAACTTTAAAAATGTAGTAATATCAGATGACCTAGATATGAATGCAATCAAAAATGAATATGACATTAGAGATGTACTATTTAAAGGAATAGAAGCTGGGGTTGATTTATTTATAGTATCTAAAAATGATGCTGAAATGCAACAAGCCGTACTCGAATCAATAAGACAAATGATTTCAAATGGTGATATATCTATGAATAGATTAATAGAATCTATGCAAAGGATAGATAGAATGATAATGAAAGTTGCTTATTAAGTTGTTACTTTAGCTTCTGGTTTTGAAGAATTATCTTCTTTTGCGTCATCAAAATAACCATTAGATTCTAGTTTTTTCATAGTATAAGAAATAAATTTATAACCAATAAATATAAGTAATGGCCATAAAAACAACATGAAAAAACTTACCCAAACATTAAAATCACTATGGTTTGGATTTTGACCAAACTCATTAATTGGTGTTACTGCAGTTATTATATTTAATAAATTCATTTTATCCCCCTAGTACGCATGCTTGTCTTCAACATCTTCTTTATTAATTGGCTTTCTCATTACATACCAAGTATAACCAACTTCTAGTAATACAAAAGGTATTGCAAAAGATACATAAAACATCGTTCTTAAACCAACTAAACTACCTGAAGCATTTTGAATTGTTAAAGAACTTTGCAAATCAGCATAAGATGGATAAAATGCACTATTTCCATAACCTGCAGTCATAAAAATTGCTAAAACCACAAATAGTACTCCAACATTTGCAATCCAGAAACCGATTCTTTTACCCTGAAATGCTCCTGCAAAGACACCATAAACGAAAGTTACTGCTCCAATTAATAATATAATTAATTTATATGCTCCACCTGCTAATAAGCTATTTAAGTAATGTCCATCAACTAAAGAAACAACTTGAGTTTTAGGGTCAACAAAGTACCCCTTCATTGTTACAAGCATAATTAACATTGCAAGTAAAAAAGGAAGTAATATAAAAAAGTTAATTTTAGCAAGTTTTTGAGCTTTTTCTTTAACCGCTTCATTTGTAATATTATTATTAACCCATAAAGCACCTGTTACTCTAACCAGAAAAAGCAACATTAACCCAAAGATTAAATTAAATAAAGCTCCATGATTAAATGAAATAGCAGCTTCTAAACCTCTTAGATTAATACCATCTTTTGCTACACCCCATGTAAGTTCTCTTGTGATTCCATTTACTGAAAAATTAGAACCAGTAAAAAATGTTCCTACTGCTACACCAAGTAAAATTGTTCCAATAAAACCATTGAAATATAAAAATCCTTGATAAACTTTTTTACCTAAAATATTATCCGGTTTTGTTCTGTACTCATAACCAACAGCCTGAACTACAAAACTAAATAATATTATATACCAAACCCAGTAAGCTCCACCAAAACTTACAGAATAAAATAATGGAAATGCTGCATATAATGCTCCACCAAACATAACAAGAACAGTAAAACCTAATTCCCATTTTCTTCCCAAAGAATTATAAACATACTTTTCCTCTTCTTCATCTTTAGCTAACTGCATTGCCAAGGATTGTCCCCCCTGAACAAACATCATAAATACCAGCATAGCTCCAAGAAGAGAAATAATAAACCACCAATAATGTTGTAATACTGAATGTGTCATATCTATACCTCCTCTTCATGGCTATCTGGACCAAGTTTTATCTGTTTGAGCATCATTTTTAATTCAGCAAAACCAAGTATCACAAATAATGTCAAAAAGATAAAGAATGTTGCTTTAACATTAGTTAAATGTATTGGAGTTGCTGATTTACTTGTAGGAAGTACCCCAAATACTGTCCAAGGTTGACGACCAACCTCTGCCATGGTCCAACCAGTTACTATTCCTATATAAGATAACCAAAGAGTAATAGATGAAATCTTTAAAAATAATTTATTTTCTAATATTTGATTCTTCCTAACTTTAACATACATAAATAAGAAAAATAACATAAAAAATGAACCTATTCCAACCATAATATGGAATGAATAAAAAACAGTACTTATAGGAGGGATAATATCCTTTTCATTTTTTAAGTGTCCATAACCAAAATATTTTGAATGTTTTTCAAATATATCTTTTTGTTTTTTCATTTCACTAGTATTTTTAATTTTTTTAGCAGCATGGTATGCATACATAGCATCTATTGCAACTTTACCTCTTTTCATTAGTTCTTTTGCTGGTAAAATACCATATTTTTTGTTACCATATACTAAATCATTTATGCCTGGAATAAAAGCATTTAAGGAATGCTTACCTAGTAAAGATAGACCTTTTGGAAATGGTATTCCAAAAACTGCTGTTTTATCATTATCTCCAATTTTTATACTTGGATTTAACATTCCCATAACAATTGGAGCACCTTCTTCTCCCTTAAATAAACCCTCTGCTGCAGCCATTTTGGTAGGTTGCATATTTGTTACAGTTGCTGCCTGCATATCCCCAACTAAAAACAGAAAATAAGCATTCAATAGAGCAAATGTAATACCTACAGCAATAGATCTTTTTGCAAATGTAATATGCCTTTTCCTTAAAAGATAATAAGCAGAAATTGTAATCATAAAAGTAGCACTAAGCATATAAGCTGATGACATTTGATGCAAAAATGTATCAATTGCCTTAGGTTGAAGAGCAATTCTTGAAAAATCTACCATTTCGGCTCTTGCTGTTTCAATATTTAACTTATAACCAGATGGGTGTTGCATAAAAGAATTAGCTACAATAATCCAAAGTCCAGAAAGGTTAGTTCCTATTGCAAACATCCAAGTTGAAAATAAATGAAATCTCTTACCAACTCTTTTCCAACCAAATAATGAAACAACACCAAAAGAGGCTTCCATAAAGAATGCAAAAATCCCTTCAATAGCTAAAGGAGCACCAAAAACATCTCCCATAACCCATGAGTAATTAGACCAATTTGTTCCAAATTCAAATTCATGAATAATACCTGTTGCAATACCAATTGCAACATTAATAGCTAATAGTTTTTGCCAAAACTTAGTTGTGGCTTTCCACTCTTTTTTACCTGTTTTATAATACATTGTTTGCATTATCGCAACAAGAACAGACATACCTAATGTAATAGGCACAAATAAAAAGTGAAAAATAATTGTCATTGCAAATTGTGCTCTTGCCCAATTTACCACGCCACTTACATTGGCTACTGCATCAGTAGCAACAGTAGCAAGAAAATGTTCCATAAAAACCTCCTGAAAAATATATAAAACTATATGAATAACTCTTAATGTTTACTATTCGGTTTATTGGTACTTTTTATTGAATTATTTGTTAACTGTTTAATCATGAAATCTTTTTGGGAATCTTCTGTCTTAAAATTATTTTTGAAAAAATTTGGAAAAAAAATAGGTTTTATAACTGCAACTAAAAAAATAATTTTTAATGATGCGATTAAAAACAATTTTTGCCACATAGTCATTTTTTGCTTTTTTTTAAATAATTTCATTATATTCCTTTATTTTCCAAACATCTTTTCAAGAAAATCACTTTTTTTACCTAATTCATAAGCTTTGTAAAAACAATCATTTGCTTTAGTCTCATCTTTATACACATCTTTATATAGTAAACCTAAACTATAGTATGGGTCCGCATAATTTACATCAATAGATATTGCCATATTATACGAAGAAATAGCATCATCATAATTATTCAAATAAAGGTCTTCCAGATACCCTTTGTAATACCATGCAGGTGCATAATTATCCCTTAACTTAATATATTCATTAAATAATCGGTAAGAATCTTCATATTTTTTTTCTATCATATTAATATAAGCATAATTATAAACAACACCTTTATGATTTGGATTTAATTCATATCCTTTTTTATAATATTTTATTGCTAAAGAAATATTTTTTTTGAATGTTTCATATAAAAACCCTGCATTATTATATGCATCTGTATAATTAGGATTAAACTTTAAAGACTTTTCATAGAATTCTAAAGCGGTTCCATAATCTTTTAAGTGTTTTTCTGTTAAATACCCTACATTAAATGCATAAATATAACTAGTTGGAGATGCTTCATAAGCTTTTTTGTAATACTCAAGAGCTTTATCAAGGTTTCCTTTATGTATTTCATATAATAATCCAGCACTATTGTATGCTTCTGAATAATTAGGACTTAATTCTATTGCTTTTTCATAATACTCAAGAGCTTTTTCTTTATCATCAAAGTACTTCTCTAAACAATAAGCCATATTATAGTAACCTGTTGAATAATTAGGATTAATTTCTACTGAATGCTGATAAAAGTTATAAGCTTTATCATAATCCTTAAAAATTACTTCATATAAGAACCCTAAATCAACATAAGTGTAATGTGAATTAGGGTCTAAAGCTAATGATTTTTTATAATAATCTTCAGCAATTTCATATCTATTAGGAGCATCCATTTTATAATGGTACACATAAGCAATATTATACAAAGGCTTTGCAAAATCAGGAGATAATTCAACAGCTTTTTTATAATATTCAATAGCCTTATTAAAATCAGAATACAAGCCTTCAGAGATTAATCCCATATTATTTAAAGAATTTATATGATTTGGATTTATATCTAATATTTTATTGTATAGTTCTTCTGCTGTATGTAAATCATTTTTCTTAAAATGAAAAAGATATGCTTTTTTATATAAAACTTCTATATTATCTGGAGAAATTAAAAGAGCCTGATTATAATAATATTCTGCATTCTCATAATCATTATATGTAACTTCATATAGACTTCCTAAATTTTCATAACTATAATGATAATTTGGATTTAACTCTATGCTTTTTAATAAATACTCTTTTGCTTTTTCTTGATTATTTAATTTATATTGATATAAATATGAAGCATTATAAATAGATAAAAAGTATTTATCATTTTCTTGAATAGATCTTTCATAATACTCAATTGCACTATTAATATCTTTTTTATGTGTTTCATAAAGATAGCCTAAACGATTTAATGTAGAATAATCATTTGGCTTTACAATTAATGATTTATTATAGTAATCGAATGCTTTATCAAATTCTTTTAATTTAAATTGTAAAAAATAAGCATAGTTATGTAATGCTTTAAAGTATTTTGAATTAATTTTAATTGATTTTAAGTAATAATATTCAGCTTTTTCGTAATCCCTTATATCTTCTTCATATATCAGAGCACATTTTTCATAAGTATCATAATCATTATCTTCATTATTCATTTTTAGTGCTTTTTCATAATATTCTAGTGCTTCTAAATGATTTTTAAAATAAAAGTCAGTTATATATCCTAAGTTTTTATATAATTCAACATCAACATCATAAGGATTAGAATCAATAAACTTTTTAGATTGATTTAATGCTTTATTTGCATATCTTTCTTGTTGTTCATAATCACCAAGAATTCCATATATCTTATACAGGCCATATAAAGCATAAGGAGAATTCTCATAAGCAGCTAAAGATTTTTCAAAAAAATCTTTAGCTGCATTGTCATTTTCTTTTATAAACTCCTCTCTACCTAAAAAATATAATCTTTTAGACTCACTTAAATCATACATTAAAACCTCTTATAAAAATTAACTGTACTTGTTTTAACATTAATTATATTAAAATTGCAAAATTTATTAAATTATTTCCGTTTTAATGTATTCCAATACCTTTTCAACATGTTCTTTTACCCTAACCTTTTTATAAACTTTCCTTAAGATACCATCTTTATCAATAATAAAAGTTGTTCTTACTATTCCATAATATTCTCTTCCGTAATTCTTTTTTAACTGCCACACATTTAACAATTCAGAAAGCAGATGCTCTTCATCTGTTAAAATAGGAAAATTTAGTTCATATTTAGATGAAAATTTAACATGTGACTTTAAATTATCTGGGCTAATTCCTATGATAACCGTGTTTAAGTTTTCAAAAAATTCAATTCTATCCCTAAAATCACAAGCTTCATTAGTACAGCCGGGAGTATTATCTTTAGGATAAAAATATAATACAATATTTTTCCCTTTAAAATCAGAAAGCTTTACAAGTTTATCATCCTGACTTTTTAATTCAAAATCAGGAAATGCTTTATTTATCTCAGGATACTCCATTTACTCTCCTAAATACAAAAGTTCCTTAGGGTATTCGCAAATAATTTTCCAAGTAAACAAACTAGTTAAAACCATTATTACAACTAAATATCGTTGTTAAAACTATAAATTGTTATTATCTTTCATTATTAGATTATCTTAAGATTAGTATAATTATTTACTTTACCATTCTTCGTCTTCTTCATCTTCTTCGTCTTCAAATTCTGGCTCGTCATTAAATGCATCACTCGCTTCATCATATTCGGCAGAATCTTCATTATCATAACGAGATTCGTTGTCATACTCATCAGCATCAGCATTATCCATATCTGCATCATAATTAGCATCAGCAGCTTCATTTCTATATCTTTCCCTATCATCAACATCATCTAGAATTTCATCATTCATTCTGTCAACTTCATCCAAATCTTGCATTGCTTCTTGCTCGTATTGGTCAGCATACTCGTCATAACCATCAGCATACATTCTATTAGTATAATGACGACCATATTGGTTATAGTAATCTCTTTCATTTCTAAAATAAATTCCATCATACCAAAAAGGTCCCATATCGAAAATATCATCATTATAGTAGATATCATATCTTCCGACTCTTCTTCTACTTCTCACTGGAACACCACCGCCTCTTACTGCTTTACCTTTTACGACAACAAAAATTATAATTGCCAAAATTATCAAGAATACAATTATTGCCCCAGTTGTAGAGCCTCCGCCTGAGTGCCTTACTCTATTACCAGCTCTACTGTTTCTTCTATTTTTTGCCATATTAGCTTTAGTTTGAGCAACTTTAAGCTTTCTATCAGCTACTTTATGCTTATCTTTAATTGCTTCTGATTTTGCATTAGCTTTTGCTGTCGCTTTTTTAGCTTTAGCTTGATTTCTTTTTGCATCAATTCTTTTTGTATCAGCTTTTCTTGCATTAGCTTTAGCCGAATTTTTTAATTCACTTTGAGCGGCACCTTTTACTTCCTCAAACTGCGATTTAAACTTTTCATAAATCTTCTTTTTCTTTTTACCCGTTAATTTTTTAGTTCTTAAAGATTTAGGTGGCCACAAAAAATCCCACTTTGATTTACTTTTATTATTTTTAGTTATTCTTAGAGCTTCTTTCCATGCTTCAGCAGCTTTGATATTATCCCCTTTTTCATAATATGCCTTACCAAGCAGATAGTAAGCTTCAGCTGTTTTTCCTGACTTATCTTTAAGTTTACTAATCACACCAGCATAATCTTTCTTAATAGTAAGTTTCCATTCATCTGTCATTCGTCCGGCATATACATTACTAGAAAAGACGAATACCATACTAATTACAAGTAACAAATACTTCATTATTCCTCCAAAATATAAAAATCATATAATTAAAAAATTAACATAATTTAAAGCTAAAAAGCAAGGTTTTATTAGATATTTACTATTTTTAAGCTAAAATCTTAAAAACAGACATTCAAACACTAAAACTAGTGTTTTCATTTTAAAATTTAACTAATTTACTAAATAAATTATTTAAATTTTGATTTGCATTAATTATTTTAAAATCATATATTTATAAAACTGTGTTTGGAGCTTAATTGTTAACCGTTACTGAATTAACCAAAAAAATAAAAACTCTAATTGAAAATAATTTTAGAACAGTAGAAGTTATAGGAGAAATATCAACTGATTTTAAACCTCATTATACTGGTCATTATTATTTTTCAATAAAAGATAATGGAGCAAATTTAGATGCAATTATATGGAAATCATCTGTATTTAAAATAAATACAAACTTTAAAAGAGGTGATAAAATCATAATTAAAGGGCGACTTGCCTTATATGAAAAATGGGGGAAATATCAAATTATTGTTTCTTCAATACAAAAAGAGGGAAAAGGAAATTTATTTCTTGAATTTGAAAAAATGAAAGAAAAATTAGAAAAGGAAGGATTATTTGATTTAAAAAAGAAAAAACTACCCTCAATTCCTAAGAAATTAGCTCTTATTACGGCAAAAGATGCGGCAGCCTTAACAGATTTTTTAAAAATTGCTCAAAAAAGATATCCTTTTATAAATATTGTAATAATTCCAACTCCAGTTCAAGGTATAAAAGCCTCAAGAGCCATTTCTGAAAACTTAATATATGCATCAAATATTAAAGATGTTGACTTAATAGTCATAACAAGAGGCGGAGGTTCTATAGAAGATTTATGGGCTTTTAATGAAGAAATTGTTGCAAGAACTATTTCAAAAATAGACATCCCAATAGTTTCAGCAATTGGACATGAAAGAGATTTTACTATTTCAGATTTTGTTGCAGATAAAAGAGCCGCAACTCCATCTGAAGCAGCAGAATTAATTTATCCAGAATATAATACTTTAATTAGAAATTTAGAAATGATTAAGTCTAAACTATCATATTTAAGTAAAAATATACTTAGAAATAAAGAAATTCAATTAATAAAAGAAAAGCAAAAGTTTAAAAATAAGATATTACCTATTGAAAACTATAAAATGGAAATAGAAAACATTAAAAGTATATTGATAAGCGATATAAATATTAAAACTACTGAAAATTGGAATTTATTACAAAGCTATAAAGAGATTTTACAAAAAAATGATCCCCAAAGAAAACTTATAGAACAAAAAAATGAAATTAATTTATTAAAATCAAGACTTATTTATATAATAGAAAGAAAACTTACAAAAGAAAAACAAGAAATTGCATTTATAAAATCTAAACTAGAATTATTATCACCATTTAAATTACTAGAAAAAGGATACGCTCTTATAAAAGATGAAAATGATAAACCTATTTCATCATCAGGAGTACTACAAAAAGGAAAAAAAATCCAAATTATCCTCAAAGACGGAAGTAAAACAGCTCAAATAATATAAATTTACTATTGCTGACAAGGCTTTTCATCGGCAACACCATTACAGTTGTTATCAAGTCCATCATCACAGATTTCTATCTGAGGTTCAAGAGGAGTTGCATCACAAATCATATTACCATTTTGGTCACAAACAAAA
>JAMOQH010000096.1 GCA_027064085.1 bacterium
TGAAAAAAATATGATAAAACGCTCTTTGTATTATTTAAGTAGAATGTACACTAATCAATTAAGTGAAGGAGAAAACTATAGAGAGTTACCTAGAACAGTAGCAATAAATATATTAAGATTTAATTATCTAAAAGAAAAAAACTTTCATAATGCTTATAGATTTAAAAATATTAAAAATGATAATGAATTAACTGATATAATGGAGATACATTTTATAGAATTACCTAAATTTAATGAAAACAAAGAGGGTAAAGAATTAGTAAAATCACTAAAAGAATATGATAAAAATAATATTGATATGCTAAAAGCTTGGACTTTATTTTTAAAAAAACCCACTAATGAATATATTTTAGAAATAGAAGATAATATAAATGAATTAAAAGAAGCTAAAAAAGAATTAACTATAATATCAGCAGATGAAAAAAATAGAGAATTATATGAGATGAGAAGAGCCTCTCTACACGATAGAGTTAGTGCTCTTGAAAGTGCAGAGGAATTTGGATATAAAAAAGCTCAAGAAAAATATCAAAAAGAAATATTAAAAGAGCAAAAGGAAAAGGAAAGGGCTTTGAAAAGAGAGAAAAAAGCTCAAAAAGAGAAAGAAAAGGCTCAAAGAGAGAAAGAAAAGGCTCAAAAAGAGAGAAAAAAGCTCAAAAAGAGAAAGAAAAGGCTCAAAGAGAGAAAGAAAAGGCTCAAAGAGAGAAAGAAAAGGCTCAAAGAGAGAAAGAGAAGGCAGAAAGAAGAATTATTAGCGTTATTTTGAATTTATCAAAAATAGGTTTAACAAAAGAAGAAATTTCAGATTCATTAAAACTATCTGTTAAAGATATAGAGCAAATTATAAATAATATTAAATAAAAACTTATTAATCATTGAATTAAATAAAATAAATAAAACTGAAATTAAACTTTTATCTCATAAAACAATAAAGCCTATAATTATTATATTAAAGAATATGAGAGTTAAATCTCACATTCTTTATAAAATATCTAAAAATAAATATAGTATATTACCAAGTAGTATTACTAATAAGAGAGAGGTAAGACTAGCTAATGCTTTAATAAAACTTAAATTTGAATACTATATTTCACCGTTTTTAATACTAAAAGAAAAGAAATTTTTTTATCTAATTGAAAATATAAATACTAACTCTTATTATTATATTCTTGAGTTCTTAATAAAAAATAACTTTTGGTTAATTTATAAATTAGATGCTAATAATAAGAATATATTAGATTATTTGGAGCTTAAAATTAATTCTAATAATTTGTTGATTCAGGATAAATTATTAGAATTAAGAGGATTTATAAAAAATAATGGAGGAATAAAAGGTAGAGAAATAGTTAATATAAAAGAAATATATAAAAAGATTATAAATATGGTTAAGTATTTGTATAAATGGAGATAAATAAAATATGATATACATTCCCAAAAGTGAAAACAATGTAGGGGCAAATTCCCATATTTGCCCATTGTTTGAACGCCATGAGCAAAGACATCTGGCTTTGCGAACAGTGTAAAAGACTTTTTTTAGTAAAAATTATTGAGTTTTAAGTGAAATTTGTATATTCTTATTAAAAAGATGGAGAAAAAGGGCTTTGGAACTGCAAAAAAGAATAGTTGACTTTTTTTAGCTATTATAATAATATGAACGGTCTTTATTAAGAGGTTTTAGATGGCGGATAATATATTTGAACAAAGATTAGAGAAATTAGAGAGTTTAGGAGAACTAATTGGTGTTAAATATCCTAATAATTTTAGTGTAGATACTGCAATTATTTCAATTCTTGAAGAATACAAAAATGAAACAAGAGAAACTCTTGAAACAAAAGAGAAAAAAATCTTTTCTATTGCTGGAAGAGTTATGTTTCGTAGGATTATGGGAAAAGCAGGCTTCTTAAATTTAAGAGATAGAGATGGAGATTTACAATTATATGTATCCAAAAAATCTATTCCTGAAGATGATTTTATTCAATTTAAAAAATTATTAGATATAGGTGATATTATTGGAGTAAAAGGTTATCCATTTGTTACTAAAACAGGAGAATTATCCTTACATGTTACTGAATTTAAGATTTTAACTAAGTCTTTGAGTCCTCTTCCTGAAAAATTTCATGGTTTAACTGATATAGAATCAAGATATAGACAGAGATATGTTGATTTAATTATGAATCAAGATTCAAGGGCAAGATTTATTGCTCGTTCTAAAATAGTTAAAGAATTAAGAAACTTCTTTGATGCTAAAAATTATTTAGAAGTAGAGACTCCAATGTTGCATCCAATTGCAGGTGGAGCTGCTGCAAGGCCATTTGTAACTCATCATAATACTCTAGATATGGAGTTATACATGAGAATCGCTCCAGAATTATATCTAAAAAGATTAATTGTAGGTGGTTTTGAAAGAGTTTATGAAATAAACAGAAATTTTAGGAATGAAGGGATTTCAACTAGGCATAATCCAGAATTTACTATGGTTGAATTTTATCAAGCTTATGCAACTTATACAGATTTAATGGATATGACGGAAGAAATGTTTAAAACTGTTGCTCAAAATGTATTTGGAAAACTTATCTTTGATTACCAAGGTAATACTATAGATTTTTCTAAGCCATTTAAAAGATTATCTGTTTATGATGGAATTAAACAATACTTACCAAATTATCCAAAAGAAATATTTTCAGATATAGAAGTCGCAAGAAAATTTGCAAAAGAGCAAGGTGCTAAAATAGAAGATTATTTTCCATTAGGTAAAGTATTGATGGAATTATTTGAGCATGTAGCAGAAAAAGATTTAATAGAACCTGTTTTTATTACTGATTTTCCATTAGATGTTTCTCCGTTATCAAGAAAAAAAGATGCCGATAATACTTTAGTAGACAGATTTGAATTATATATAGGTGGATTTGAGATTGCTAATGCATTTTCAGAGTTAAATGATCCACTAGACCAAGAACAAAGATTTATGAAACAAATTGAGGAGAAAGAAGCAGGGGATGACGAAGCTCACAATATGGATGCAGATTATATCAGAGCATTAAAATACGGAATGCCTCCAACAGCAGGAGAAGGTATAGGTATTGATAGATTTGTAATGTTACTAACTGATGCTCCATCAATTAGAGATGTCATATTATTTCCACTGTTAAAAAAAGAATGAGTCCAGAGTTATTTATAACTATTAGATATTTTAAGTCTAAAAAAAGAAATATTTTTATATCCTTGTTAACTATCATTTCTGTTTTAGGTGTTTTGATTGCGGTTACTGCATTGATAGTAGTTAATAGTATAGTTGGTGGATTTGAAAAAGAAATTACTGAAAAAGTTATAGATAACGAGCCTCACATATTAATTTACTCCAAAGGCGAAGCTATTGAGGATAATGAGTATTATACAATTATAAATAAACTTAAAAAGATTAAGGATATTATGGTGATAACTCCTTTTGTTTCTTCAACAGTATTAATTTCTTCAGATGATAATTTAAATGCTGTAAAGTTAACAGGGATTGAGCCTAAGTTAGCTAAAAAGTCATTTGGTATCTTCAGAAAGCTTTTAAGGGGTAAAATGGATTATATGAATAATCCAAATCAGGCTTACTTAGATTTAAAAATCAGAACAAATAAATATTTTATTAAAGTTAGAAAGAAAGCTTTAAAAACAGCAAAGTCAAAAGATGAAATCCAAGACTTAAAAAATGAATTAGATTTTTTAGAAAAAGAAAAGATGCTTCCTCCTAAAAATAAATTGCAATGTTTGTATATTGGTAAGTCTTTAGCTGATTCCTTAAGAATAGGAGTTGGTAATTCATTAAAACTGATTACTCCTTTTGGAGATATAGGGCCTACTGGTTTAATGCCTAAAACAAGAAGATTTAGGATTTGTGGGTTGTTTTTTACATCTTTATATGATTTTGATATGACAAGTATTTATACTTCTATTAAAACAGCTAAGAAATTTTTAGGTATTTCAGAAATAACTGGAATTGAAATAAAAGTAAAAGATATTTACAACATGAAAACAGTAACAAAAACAGTAAAAAATAATATAGATAATAAAAGGTTTAAAGTATCAGGGTTTTCTAAAATGAATAAAAACCTGTTTTCAGCGCTAAAATTAGAAAAAAAAGGAATGTTTTTGTTATTGTTTTTAATATTACTAGTTTCATCATTTAATATTATTGCAACGCTAACATTAATTGTTAATTCAAGAAAGCATGAAATATCTATTTTAAGAGCTTTGGGATTTACAAAATCTAAAATAAGAAAGATATACATATATAGAGGTGCAATTATAGGTGTTGTAGGTGTTGTAATTGGAACCATTATTGCTTTTGTAATTCTTTATTGGCTTGAAAATTATTATACAATGAATCAGGAAATTTACTATATTAAAAAACTGCCAATGAAAAAAGATATATTTGAGGTTGTTTCAATAGTTTTTATAACATTTTTTATAACTCTTTTAGCATCTGTTATTCCTGCTTCTAAAGCAGCATCAATAACACCTGTTTATGGTTTAAAAGGAAAGTAGTGTTAAAAATAGAAAACTTAACTAAAATTTATAAATTAGAGAAAAAATCTTTAGTGATTTTTGAAAATATATCTTATAACTTTCCTTTTGGTAAAACGATTTCAATTGTTGGTGATAGTGGAGTTGGTAAATCAACATTATTACATATACTTGGTACAATTGATGAGCCTACAGAAGGTAGTGTTTTTTATGATGATGTAAATATTCTTGATTTATCAGAAAAAAAATTAGCTAAATTTAGGTCTGAACATGTTGGTTTTGTGTTTCAGTTTCATCATTTATTACCTGACTTTAATGCTCTTGAAAATGTAATGATTCCTAATATGGTTATAGAAAAGGATAGAACTTTAACTGAAAAAAAAGCTATTGAATTACTTGATTTAGTAGGTTTAAAAGATAGAATTAAGCATAAACCATCAGAATTATCAGGTGGGGAGCAACAAAGAGTTGCAATTGCAAGAGCTTTAATTAATAACCCAAAAGTAATTTTTGCTGACGAACCAACAGGTAACTTAGATGAAAAAACTTCAGAAAAGATACATGAATTACTTTTTAAGATACAAAAGAAATATAACTCTACTTTAATTGTTGTTACTCATAATGAAAAGTTAGCTAAAAACTTTGATATTAGATTAAAACTAACTAAAGGTAGATTAATAAATTTAGAGGAAAACAATGACTAAAATTATTCTGTTGCTAATGTTTTTTACCATTTTTGATGTTTTGGCAATTCCAAAAATAAAAAAGATAGAATTTAAGGGATTAAAAACACTAAAAAGAAACGAACTAAATATAAAATCATATTTAGAATCTAAAGAAGGTGGAATATATAAACTATCAATTGTAAAAAAAGATATAGAATCATTATTTGATAAAAAATTATTTAATAATATTATTGTAAATTGTAAAACCACTACTGGTTCTTATTGTGCTGAAGATAGTAAAGAAGTGATTTTAACTTATGTTTTAACTGAAAATCCTACTATAAATTCTGTTAAATTCGTTGGTTATAGTGAAGTAGAACTTGAAGACATACAAGGAGTTGTTGACATTACTGCTAATTCTATATTAAATATATCAAAAATTGAAGCAAATATTGAAAAGATATTAGACTTATACAAAGAAAAGGGGCTTTTTTTGGCAGATATTACTTTTGATTTAGTTAAAAAATCTAAATCTAGTGTTGCTGTTATTTTTAATATTAAAGAAAATTCTAAAATAATAATAAGAAGTATTAGATTTGTTGGCAATAAACATATTCCTGCCGAAGAATTTAAAAGAGTTTTGTTAACTAAAGAGGGTGGATATTTTTCTGAAATGACAGATACTGGTATTTTTAAATTTGGTGATTTTGAAAGGGATTTAGCTGTTGTTAAACTATATTGTCAAGAAAAAGGATATTTTAAGGCAAAGGTTTCAAATCCTGCAGATATTAAATTAAGTAGAGATAAAAGAGAGATGGACATTACTATCTTTGTTGAAGAAGGTAGTAAATATTATTTTGGAAAATTTGATGTGAGTGGGGATTTATTATATAAAAAAGAAAAGCTCTTAGCCCCATTTAAAAACCTAGAGAAAAAGGCATTTAAAAGGTCTGAAATTGCAAAAGCAGTAATGGATATTACAAATTTATATAAAAATAAAGGTTATGCTGATGTATCTATTGCGACTCCAATTAGAATAGATGAAAAAAATAAAATTATAGATATTCCTATGATAATAGAAAAGGGTAAAAAATCATATATTGAATCTATAGAATTTACAAATAATACAGTTACAAGAGATAAAGTATTGCGTAGAGAGATGAGAATATACGAAGGTGATTTATACAATCAGAGCTTAATTGATTATTCAAAAGCTAGATTGTTTTCTTTAGGATATTTCGAAACAGTTGATTATTCAATACAAGAGGGCTCTTCTCCTGGATTAAAAAAATTAATAGTAAATGTTAAAGAAAAATCAACAGGAACATTTCAGTTAGGAATGGGCTTTTCTACTGTAGAAAAACTTGTTTTTAATGCTCAGATATCTAAAAATAATTTATTTGGTAATGGCCAAACGATTTCTTTATATGCTCAATTATCAGCTTTACAAAAATATTATTCATTGTCGTTTTCTGATAGATATTTTTTAGATACTTTATGGGATTTTACTGCAAGATTATATAATACCAATATGACTTATAATTATTTTACAAAAGGAACATTTGGTTCTGCAATAACAGTAGGGCATCCAATAACTGATTTTTTAAGAGCATATTTAACTGTAAAAGCAGAAAATGTAACTGTTGGTAAAGATGGTAGAATTAGTACATCAGATGACATTCCTGCTATTTATGGAATGTTTAAAGATGGAAGAACTGTAAGTTTAGAAGGGCAGTTAGTATACGATAGAAGAGATAATAGATTATTTCCTAAAAAAGGTTTTTATCAAGCAGGAACTATAGAAAATGCATCATTTTTATCAGAAAATAAATTTTTAAAATTAACAACAGATACAAGAGTTTACATACCATTATTTTGGAAATTTATTTATAGGTTAAATGTTAGATTAGGTTGGTTACCAAATTCTAAAAATGTTCCTATTTTTGAAAGATTTTATGTTGGTGGAATATTTACAGTTAGAGGTTTTGAGTGGGGAAGTTTATCTCCAACTAAAAATCAGATTTCATCTCCTTATTCTGGAGTAACACCTTTTCAAATTGGCGGTAATAAGCAACTTATCATAAATAATGAAATAGAATTTGATATTCTTGAATCAGCAAGAATAAAAGGAGTTTTCTTTATTGATTCCGGTAATGCCTATATTGAAGAAGATCCTATAAGTATGAGTGGATTAAGGACAAGTTGGGGGTTTGGAATAAGGTGGTTTTCTCCTATGGGACCTCTTAGGTTTGAGTGGGGATTTCCATTTGCTCCAAAAGAAAACGAAAGATCTTATATTTTTGAATTTAATATAGGAAATTCTTTCTAATGAAAACATTAATAAATATTATTATTATAATAATTTTAATTGTTGTTTGGGGTATTTTCTATAAAAGAAACATTAAAGATAAAAAACTTTCTAAAACAAATAAGTTTTTAATTGTTATATTTATTATTGCTTTTAATTTATTATCATTATATATTTTTAATCTTTCAAATAAAAAAACTTATTTTGTAGAATTTAATAAAATTGAAATATCTTTACAGTTAAATAATATTGAAAATTTTTTAACAGATAATAAAGATAAATACAAAGAATTAATGAAAAAGGATAGCGTTAAAATTGCTTCTAACTTACTTTTAAGGCATAATTTTAATTTTAATCCTAAATCTAAAAATCAAGTTAATATTGTTTTTTCAGATTCTATTTCTTATGAAAATCAGAAAAGAGTTTATTTATTAAAAATTTTATTAAGATATCCAACAAAAAAAGACAGAAAAGAAATAGAAACTTATTTAGTAGTAAGAGATGATAAAATATCATATAAAAAACTTGTTACTATTTATGAAAATACTTTAAATGAGTTATTAAATTCAATTTTTTATAACATAGAGCTAAATAATAAAAAACCTGAAGAAATTGTAGAAATATTAAGGCATAAATTTAATTTACCAGATATATACTATGTTAATTTATTTAATCACTTATTAATATTAGAGTCTCCCCCTAAATTACCAGATAGTGTACTTTTAAGATATTTAAATAAGCCTGCTACATTTTCAGAGGCAACAGGCTATGCTATTGTAACTAATAGTTGTAATGTTATTGATAAAATAATTGATAAATCTTTGTTTTTTCAAAAATCTGCGCTTCAAACCTTACTTTCCATAATTATTCAATCTAAATGTAGTTCAGTAAAAGGGTATTTAAATGTTTTAAGCTCATCAAAAAATATAAATCTTTCAAATATGGCAAAAAAATATTTAGAACAATATAATGATAATTTTAAAAAGGAATTCATTTATAAAAATGGTAAAAGAGTGGAAATTAGATGATGGCTCTTGCTCTTATTTTAATTAGTTTTGGCTTGTTTTCTGGAATAATGGCTGGGTTACTTGGAATAGGGGGGGGAATAGTGTTTTTGCCTCTTGCTAAATTATATTTTTTAGATTATCTGGGTTATGATGTCTCTTTTGTTAAAATTTTAATTGCAACTTCAAGTGCTATAATTATTGTAAATAGTTCAAGTAGCTTATATAGGCACCTTAAATTTAAAAATATACAATTTAAATTATGGCCATATTTGTTTTTTCCAACATTAATTGGTACACAAATCGGAGGATACTTCACTAAAATAGCTACTCCAAGTTCTTTAAAGTATATTTTATCAGTTTTGTTGTTACTTTCTGCAATAAAAATGTTATTTTTTAAACAAAAAGAAGCTAAAATTGGTGAAATGAGTAAAAGGAATAAAATTTTATTACTTATTGCCGTTTTTGTTATTTCAATTTTTGCATCTATGCTAGGAATAGGTGGTGGTGCATTTATGGTGCCTGTATTATTTATGTTGTCGGGTTTATCATTTAAAAAGGTTGCTGGAACTGCCCCAATGTTTAAGTTTTTTGTATCAGTTAGTAGTACAATTCTTTATTTAATGTCAACAACAAGTATCACTCCTATAAGTGGTCATATTCAAATAGGCTATGTAGATGTTACAATTTGGTTTTATACTGCAATAGGAGGCATGATAGGGGCTCAATTGGGAGCAATATTATTAAATAAAATCCCTACTAAAGTTGCCAAGAATATTTTTGTTATATTATTGTTTATTTCTGCGTATAAAATGTTATAGATTTCATTTTTTGCCTTTTCATAAACTTTGAAAGTTGATAAACAACTTATCTAAAAGTTTATTACAAGGAAGGTTCAACAGAGAGTGAGTATAGCAATGATAAGGTTTATGATATTAGCTACGAATACGATGGAGTTGGGCGTATAAATGTACCAGAATACATGATAAAATTTGATGAAAATAGTGATAAAACTAGATATAAAATTATTTCTAATCATTTGGGTACCCCTCCGAAGAGGGGAATTTACCTTTGGTTTTGCAGGTGGTATTTATGATAAAGATACAAAATTAACTAGATTTGGGGAGGGAGCCCTCGAGCAACTCCAGCGTGAGAATGACACTTCTCACAAAGAGTTGTGCAGAACCCGGCGGAAGGGGGAGGAAGACTATGATAGTGAAAGCGGAAGATGGACAAGTAAGGAGCCTTTAGGGGTTGCGGGGAGTAGAAGTTTCAGATTCAAAGGTCAGGCTAGAGATATACTTGAAACCAACGAAGTTGCCAACTTTTATGTTTATGTGAGGAATGATGGGGTGAATTATGTGGATTTAGATGGGTTGAAAATTATTTTATTTAATCATTCTAACTTAAATCAATTTGAACTAGATATGTTCTTAAATGACATAGCATCTCATTCTGATTTTTTAAATTATATTATAAATGAGTTAAAAGATTCAGATATAATAATAGCAATTACAAATGACTTAAAAAAGAAACCAATGAATTATTGTTTTGAGCTTATTGATAATATAATATTTATAAACTTTGCAAATGTCTCTTTATATAATGATGGAGTAGTTATGACTCCTTTAGAGTTATTAACTCATGAATTGATTCATGCTTGGCAATACCTACATATTCTTTTGTTAAGTAGGTATAGTGCTGAAAGAGAAGCGATTTATTATCAAAATAATATTCGTAATAAAAGAGGTGATTCTCCTAGAAAAAGATATGGCAAGTGGAGGTTTCCATGATGTATATATATATTATTTGTTTTGAAAACTCAGATTAACTTTTGTGAACAAAGTATAAGTAGAGATACAAAAATAATTAAATGTAACAAACAAGTATTACAAAGTGATTTTCAAAAATTAAAATATTTTAAAGAACTTAGATTTATTGATTTAAATAATTCAAGCTTTCATGATATTTGTCTTTTAAATAACTTGGAGAACTTGGAAACTATTTCTTTAAAAAATACAGAGATTAATAACCTAAAATGCTTAAATAACATAAAAAATATATCATATTTAAATTTACAAAATACTAAAATAGAAAATTTTAAAAATATATTAAATAAAAACTTATTAATCATTGAATTAAATAAAATAAATAAAACTGAAATTAAACTTTTATCTCATAAAACAATAAAGCCTATAATTATTATATTAAAGAATATGAGAGTTAAATCTCACA
>JAMOQH010000097.1 GCA_027064085.1 bacterium
AAGTAAAATCCGATCTCCCAGCATATTTAAATGAGTATGTTCATTCATTAGAATTGCATTATAGAAATGTCCGTAGGTTTTTAGCATTTTTACTTTTTCGAGTTGTCCGCTTTTTATTAAAAGATCTATTTGCTGAGGCATAAAACCCCCGTTTGCTACAATTACAAGGATGTTTAGAATAAAACCCAAACTCATTATTTTAATCCCAAGATATCGTTTGAAATTCATTATCATGAATGCAAATATTATAAATAAAGACACGACATACAAAAAGGGAGTGTAGTTTTTATACGAGCTATTTGCAAATTTTTCATTGAAAATCAATATCTGAATTATAAAACCTATTATAACAAACGAAAATCCATTAATCTCTTTATTCTCAATTCCACTTAGCCCTTTGTTAATAATTACGGAAAATGCGAAAGAGGTTAATACAATTATCAATAAAATCATTTGTCTATTTTAGCATCTTTCGGAAAATACTTTTCGAATTCCTCGTGATTGTTTATTATTTTCTTATCGTTAATCAGCTTTTTTATCATATCTACGAATACTGTTGCAATTTTTGGATCGAATTGACGACCGCCTTCTTTTTTTATTTCCTCTAATGCCTCAATAATGGTTTTTGCCTTTTTGTATGGCCTGTTACTAATCATTGCGTCGAAAGAGTCTACTATGCTTATTATTCTTGCACCTAATGGGATATCTTTTCCTTTAAGTCCTTCTGGGTATCCTCTGCCATCCCATCTTTCGTGATGGTAGCGTATGTATTTCTCTCCATTCTCAAAATAAGTAAGATGAGAAACAAGATCGGCCCCATTTATTGGATGTTCTTTTATTTTAGTAAATTCCTCTTCGGATAGCTTACTTGGCTTGTTTATAATTATATCTGGGATAGATATTTTTCCTATATCATGCAGATTTGCTGCTTTTGCGATTATTTCTTTTTCTTTGGAACCTATGCCTATTTTTTCGCAGAGAATTTCTGCAAGATTTCTTACTCTTAATGAGTGTGCCATTGTATCCGGAAATTTGTCATCTTCTAATTTGGCTAAGGCGTATAAAGTTTTCTCCGATTGGTCAATAATTTGTACTTTCTCTTGGGAAGCAAAATAAATTGCTATAAATAGTGGAATAAGCAAGATTGCTACCCAAAAATCTTTTATATATATGAATATTATAAGATATCCAAGTGGAAACAGGGTCAAAAATTCGAGTTTGACAGCTTTAATATTCTCCCACCAAAACTGCCAAAACCAAGCATGATTTAAATGAGAGAGTAGTGCAAATAAAATAAATGTTTCTACTAAGAAATAAACAATTCCTCCAATTAGTAATGCTACAATGTTGTGCCTTGATAAAAAGGGTAATCTTTTAGAATATAGTATGTGAAAAACTATACTTGTTATACCCACGACAATTGATAGATACAGGGTATTAAACAGTATTTTATGCCATTCTTTTGGCCGAGAAAAGTTTTTCTTTTTTATTATTAATATTTCATCTACTGTATTAGCAATTGCTTCTGTAATAATACAATATAATGGAGGTAATATAAATGCCATTGCAAGAGTTAACGCTAGTGAAATTGTGATTTCAGCTTGGTTTTCTCTTTCTGGGAAATATACGATTGGATAAGCATCTGCAATTATAATACTTATCCCCAAGATTATAGAATAAACTAATAAGGTTTTATGATTTAACTCTTTCGAAAAAATAAAAGACAATATAAATACAAAAATAAATAATACACTAATTAAAACTAAATAATTCCGTACCCATACATCTACTCTTTTTTTAGTCATTTGTTAGGAGTATACAAATTTTTAATCTTTATTCAATACCTAAACAAGTTAAAGTTATTAACTTAAAATAATAAGGCAGATAGTTAAGAAATACTCTTATTAATAAGTTTTAACGATTAATGCCATCTAAGATTTGCCGTAAGTGTTAAAACTAAAAGACTTATTCCGAGAAGAAACGCCAATACTTTGCTACCCCACTTCATAT
>JAMOQH010000098.1 GCA_027064085.1 bacterium
GAATGTGATAAAAATTATATTTTGGATAAAAATACTGATTTATGTGTGTTGAAGGCAAATTGTGATAATTTACAATGTGGCTTAAATGAAGAATGTAAAATATTAAATAACGAAGCTATATGCACTTGTAAAAGTGGGTTTATAAAAGATGGAGATAATTGTATAAAAAATAATAATAAAAAATTTAAAATAAGAATAATGGCTTCTAATTTAACTAGTGGACAGTATCAAGATTATGAAGGACCTGGTATTAGGATAATAACTGCAATGAAGCCTGATATCGTTATGATGCAGGAATTTAATTATGACAAAGATTTTAATAATTCAACTTCTGATGCGGAAATAAAAGAATTAATTACAGAGATTTTTGGAGCAAACAGCGGATACGAGTATTACAGGGGGCGTGAAATAACAATTGAAGAAGGGGATATCCCAATACCAAATGGAATAATCAGTAAATACCCTATACTTGAAAGAGGAGAGTGGGGGGATAGTAATGTAGTAAATAGAAATTTTAATTATGTTAGAGTTGATATACCCGGAGATAAAGATTTGTGGGTAGTTAGCATGCATTTAAAAGCAGGAAGTAGCGATGCCGGAACGAGAAGTGCAGAAACACTATCTTTAATACAGAAAATTAAATTCAATATTCCATCTGATGATTATATTGTAATTGGTGGCGATTTAAATACTACTAGCAGAACAGAAAATTGCATTAATAATTTATCTGAATTATTTAAAACCGAAGCTCCCTATCCCGTTGGAGAGGCTGGTAAAGACGGAACAAATGCCTCAAGAAGAAATCCTTATGACTGGGTGATTGCTAGTAATAATTTAGCACAATTTCAAATTTCCACTGATTTTTGTTATGATAATAATATTCAAAACTGTAAAAAATATGAAAATGGATTAGTTTTTGATTCTAAAAAATATGATGAATACGATTTAAATGTTTATTTTTCTCCTGTTGAATTAAAGGATTCTAGAGCAGATAGTATGCAACATATGGGTGTTGTAAAGGATTTTGAAATAGAATATTAATAGGTAAATCAAAGGATTGTGACCAGTGTACTTGCAATTATATTCTTTTTGTGGTAAATAGTATCTCGTTTTGTAATTAGTGTTTTTTTAAATACTAAAAAAGGGAGAAATGTTAAATTATTCTTATTTGTTAGTAGTATTCTTACTCTTTACTAATATTGCTTGCGTGAAGGCTTCAACAAAAAATTCAATAAGAGACTATAAAAAAGAATTAAGTTTAAATTATATTTCTGAAACTTTAGAAAATTATGAAGTTAAAGATTATAACATTGTAGCTATTAATTCATCTAAGCAATTAATCAAGTTATTAAAAGATAATAAATTATGGAAACTTGAAACTAATGAAATAAGTCATATTTTAATTAAAAATTTTCCTTCTGATTTTCGCAAATTGAGAGTTCAAGACAAAAAAAGAGCATTCTTTCACTCTATGATTTCCATGATTTTAGTAGTTTCTAGAGAAATTAAAAATGAAAGAGCAAAATTTATAGCAATTTCTAATAAATATAATCTTATAAGCGATTTTAATAAAAAAAATATAGAATCTTTAAAACTTAGTGATAAATTATTTATTGCTAGGATTACTAAAAAATATAAAGCTACTAAAAAATCAGAATTGCTAAAAAGGATTGATGTGCTTCCTATTAGTTTAATTTTGTCTCAAACAGCAATAGAATCAGCATGGGGTACCTCAAGATTTACAGTTCAAGGTAATAACTTATTTGGAGTGTGGTCTTTTAATGGCAAAGGCTTAATTCCTTTAAGAAGAAAAAAGGGATTAAAGCATAGAGTAGCTATTTATGATAGTCTATTGGATTCTGTTAGAGATTATATGCTTAAAATAAATACAGTTAGAGCATATAGAAAATTAAGAAATTTAAGAGTATATAGTAAGAATTCTATATATTTAACTAGAGGTTTATTGCATTATTCAGAAAGAAAGCAGGCTTATGTCAAAGATTTACAAAAGATGATTAAAAGAAATAAGCTAAAAAAATACGATAATCTTCATCTTAAAGCTGGTAAAATCTAAAAAAATATTCTAATGATGACAATAAAACAGAAAAATTAAATCAAATAAAAAATTTATTGGTTAAAATTACTCAAAAATGGAATAGCACAAATAAATTAATAGTGTCATTTAATAATAGATTAGAAGGAAAAAGTAAAATTTATATTATTGAAAAATCTGATAGTGTAATACAGCGAATTAAGAAATCTTATGATGAAATAAATGAAATAGGTATGGAGATAAATAGAATATCAAAAACTTTATAAAATTTAATCTAAATCTAAGGATTTACTCACTTCCCATGCTGCAATAGCAAAAGCATTTGATAAATTAATACTATCCAGTTTACCTTTCATAGGTATTGATAAAAGATAATCCGACTCTTGTTTTATTTGGTATCTAACACCCTTACCTTCGTTTCCAATAATTAAAACAGTTTTTTCATTAAATTTAGTATTTTGAATTGGAGAACCTTTTGCGTCTAGTGTGTAAATTGTAAAACCATTTGCTTTTAAATGTGCCATGGCTTTTCTGATATTTACAACTTCTGCAACTTTTAGATATTCTATAGCTCCTGTTGAAATTCTACTTACTGTAGGTGTTACTTCTACTGAATTTCTTGTTTGTATCACTATAGCTTGAAAACCTAATTGGTATGCTGTTCTTGCTACTGCTCCAAAATTATAAGGGTCTGCCACTTGGTCAAGAATGAGAATTTTATCAAAATCAATTAAGTCTTCAACATCGACATAGGGAAATGGTTCTGCTTCAATCCAAACATGTTGGTGTATTCCTTTTTTGTCTAGTGTAAGTGGATCTTTAATCTCTTTAAAAGTAAATCCATTTTTTGTTATCAATTTTTTCAATTTCTCATTTTTTCCTTGAGTTATATAAATTTTTTTAATTCTTTCAGGAAATGATTTAATCATTGTTTCAGCTAAGTTTATACTAGATAAAATTCTATAATCATCTTTTGCTTTTTTTTCGTACATTTAAACTCCATATTAGAAAAATTCTGTTTTAGATTTCTAAAACAATATAAGAATATCAGAGAATTATTAAATAATCAAGGCTTTTCCTTGACTTTACTTGGTAAAATGAATTAAATGTATAAGGATTGTTTTTTATCAGAAATTTGGAGTATGTAAATGAGTAAGATATTTGAATTAATTAATTTGAATATGCTAAACAGTATAAAAGAGATAATCGCAAAAGATCAAAGCTTATTGAGTGAAAGAGATAGTAGTGGTAATACCCCTTTTATTTATTCTGTTTTTCATAAAAAATGGGCTATTGCAGAATGTTTGTTAGCACAGAATAGTAATAATATAAACTCTACAAATAATCAATTAGAAACAGCTTTAATGTATGCCTCTAGATATGGAAATCTTGATTTGGTTCAAAAACTACATAATCAAGGAGCTGATTTAAATAAATCTAGTTTATATTTGGGACCCGCTATATTTTATGCATTTGAAAATATAAAAAAGGATATTTTGAGATATCTTGTTATTAGTGGTGCTGATGTTAATTTGAAAAATAAATATGGTGTTAGTTTATTAGTTAAGGCTGTAGAGTCTAATGAAATTGCTATGATTTCATGGCTTGTAGAAAATGGAGCCGAAGATATTGATAATGCATTGAAAATTGCTGTTATTTTTAGTTATTTTAAGGCTGTTGAAGTGCTAATGCTAATTGGAGCTAATATAAATCAAATAAATAATAATGGTGAATCTCTAATTATTGAGGCTATTAACAATAAAGCTTGGGATATTGTTGAATTATTATTTAATAAAGGTGCAGAAGTGATTTCTCCTAAAAGTGTATATGGTTGGGAGATTTTAAGTAGTGCTGCTCAAGCAGGTAAGTTAGAACTTGCTAAAAATATAATTAAATTAACTAAAAACTAAGAAATTTTTTTAAATATAATTGCAATTAATTGAATTAAGTAGTAGTATCCCATTGTTTTGGGAGGGCATTAAATGCTTAGTATAAAAATTAAAAAACTAAATGAAGATGCAAGAATACCTTTTAGGCAAACAGAAGGTTCTTCTGGTTATGATTTATATTCAAATGAGGATACAATTATAAAGCCAAATGATATCGTTTTAGTTTCTACTGGTATTTCAATTGAAATACCAGTAGGTTATGAGGCTCAAGTTAGACCAAGAAGTGGTCTTGCTGTAAAAAAAGGTATAACCGTACTTAATACTCCTGGTACAATAGATGCAGATTATAGAGGTGAAGTTAAAGTTATCTTAATAAACTTTGGAAAGAAAATTGTAAGCTTAAAAAAACATGAAAGAATTGCTCAACTTGTTTTTCAAAAAATAGAAACGATTAACTTCGTTTTAGAAGAAAACTTAACTGAAACTAAAAGAGGAACAAATGGTTTTGGTAGTTCAGGAGTGAAATAAATAATTATGCATATTAAACTAAAGATTGATATCTTAAATTTTAGGTCAAATGATAGGATTTATTTAACTTTAATTGCAATTTTAATTGGTATTTTAACTGGTTTTGGAGCCGTAGGGGTTCATCATTTAATTGATTTTTTTTCTGGGTTATTTTATGGAGAAGGTGGCTTAGTTATTTTATTACAACATACTCCCAAGTGGAAAATAATTTTATATCCTGCAGGAGCGGGCTTGATTGTTGGACCAATGATTTATTTTTTGGCAAGAGAAGCAAAAGGGCATGGGGTTCCTGAAATTATGGGAGCAATTTTATTAAGAGGTGGTAAAATAAAACCAATGGTTGCTGTAGTAAAAGCTTTTGCTTCATCATTATCTATAGGTGCAGGTGGCTCTGTTGGTAGTGAGGGACCTCAAGCTCAAATTGGAGCAACATTATCTTCTGTTTTAGGTCAGCTCTTTTTTAAAAAAGAGGAATATGTTAAAGTTTTAGTTGCAGCAGGAGCAGGAGCAGGTGTAGCGGCAGCATTTAATACCCCGATGGCAGGTGCATTATTTGCTTCTGAAGTAATATTAGGTAGTTTTAGTGTGGCAAGTTTTGCTCCTATTATAATGGCATCTGTTTCTGCAACCTTAGTATCAGAACATTATCTTGGAGATAAAGTCTTTTTTAATATTCCTGCCTATACTATAGGCTCTCCTTACGAGTTTTTATTTTATATTATACTTGGTGTACTTGCTGGTTTTGTTGCATTGATGTTTATATGGACTTTATATTTTTCTGAAGATTTATTTGATGAAAAAATGAAGAAAATTCCTGAATATCTAAGACCTGTTTTAGGTGGATTAATTTTAGGTACTATTGGTATATATGTTCCATATATTATGGGTACTGGTTTTGATACTATGGCAATAATGATGAGTGGAAAATTATCTATTGGTTTTGTATTATTATTACTATTTTTAAAACTTATTGCAACTGATATCACTTTGGGTTCTGGACATTCTGGTGGTGTTTTTGCTCCATCATTATTTATGGGAGCAGCATTAGGTGTATTTTTTGGAACTATTGTAAATACTTATACGAGTATAGATGTTCCTATTGAAGTGTGGGGGCTATTATCAATGTCTGCTGTTGTAAGTGGTGCAACACAAGCTCCTATTACTGCAATGATGATAATATTTGAAATGTCTAAAAATTACTCATTAATGCTTCCACTAATGACAGTTGCTATGATTTCATCACTTATTACAATGATAATAAAAAGAGAATCAATTTATACACAAAAATTAATGTTAAGGGGAATTTTATTAAGGTCTAAAGATGATAATGACCAAGTAAAAACAAGAACTATCAATGAATATATAAAAAAGAATATTAAATATTTTTCTCAAAGTGAAAAAATAAATAGAATTTTAGTTGAATTATTAAAACAAGATCAACATTTTTTCCCAATTGTAAATAATGATGAGGAAAAAAAACTTGTTGGAGTTATAACAATTGATAATTTAAAATTTGTTTTTGAGGAAAAGCTTTCTCCTATGACTAAAGAGTTAATGGTTGCAAAAGATTTAATGACTCCTGTAGAATCAATAAATTTAGGAAGTAATATCATTACTGCTCTTGAAATATTTGCTAAAAGTGATTACTCTGTTTTACCTGTTGTTGATGAAGATAATGTAATTATGGGTTTGCTATCTGAGCATAGAATATTAAGAATATATAATAATGAGTACAGAAAAAATGAAATTGCAAGAGTGATATTTAAAAAACAAGATTTAAAACATGCTGTTAATGGTATTTATATTGGTAATTCTATGTATATAGCCGAAATTACTCCACCTAAGCATACTATTAATAAGAGCTTAAAGGAAATTCAATTTAGAAATAAATATGGTCTTGAAATTGTTTTGATTAAAAAAGGTGAAAACAAAAAAATATTTCCAACTGCTAATTATATATTAGAAGATAATGATCAATTAATGGTTTTGGGTGCAGCTGAAAATATAAGAAGCTATAAGACAGAAAATGAGCTTAGTCCTAACTCTTAAATTTGATTACTAGATATTGCTTCACATATTTTAAACTTTTCAAAATAAAAAGATTGTTTATACCTCCTAATTATGTTATAAGGCTTTGATTTTATATGAGGTTACATGAAAAGTATATTGTTAATGTCTTTAATATTTGTTTTAGCATCTTGTACATCTGTTGATTCTTTAATTAAGGATAAAGAGTTAAATAAAGCTGTTAAATATTGTGAAAACAAAGAAGAAAATAAAACTATTTGTTATGAAAAAGTTGCTGATTCTTATTTTAAAAAGGGTGATTTTTTTAATGCAGAAAAATATTATGGATATAATTACTCAAATAATAAAAAGAAAAGAAATAAATCAAATTTTCAAATTGCAGAATTTTTTTTAAATAAAAAACAATATAATAAATCATTAAAGTATTATGATAAAACAAATAGAAGAAATGAGGGGTATTTAAAGATTGCGGATAGGTATTTAAAAAATAAAGAGCTTTCAAAAGCATACTCTTTATATAAAATATTAGGTGATAATAATGGTATTAAAAGTATTGCGGATAATTACTATAAAAATGGAGAATATTTAAGAGCTTTTAAGTTATATGAAAAGTTAAATCTTAAATTAAAATATGCTTTTAAAATAGCGAATAAATTAGTGGAGATAAAAGATTTTGTTGATGGAGCTAAGTTATATAGTATAGTTAATAGTACGCAAAAACTTAGGGATACTTATAAGAAATATGGATATTTTTTACTAAAAAAAGATAAGTATTATAGTGTTTTAAGTTCTAACTCTCCAATAGTATCTATTTTAAAAACAGATGATTATTTATTTGCCATAAACCAAAAAGGATATATATATCAATCATATTTATATCAAGAGAAATTTAAAAAGGTATTCTCTTTAAATTCTAAAAAAGAAAAAGTGATTTCTGCGAGCTATACTAATAAAAGTAATCAAATTGTATTATTAACTAATGCTGGTTTAATATTTTACGATATAGTAAATAAAAAAATTAATAGGAGATTAAATAAAAAAATAACAGCTTTTGCCATAACTGCAAATGAAAATTTTATAATTACTGCAAATGAAAATATTATTTCTGTAAGAGATTTTAATTCTTTAGATGACTTATTATTCTTTAAAAATCACACTGATAGAGTTAATAAAATTCTTATTATTAAAAATAGAGTAATTTCTGCAGGAAAAGATAAATTGATTAGAGTTTGGGATATAGAAACTGGCAAACAATTATTTGTTTTAAGGGGGCATTTTTTAGCTATAACTTATTTGGATTTAGATACAACAAAAACTCTTTTGGTTTCTGCTAGTAAAGATAAAACTGTAAAAATATGGGATTTAAAACAAAAAAAAATAATCAATAATTTTAAATTTAAAGATAAGCTTAAGTTGGTAAAATTTAGTAATGATTCCTCAAAGTTGTTAGTTGCTTTAAACAATAGAGTTTATAAAATAATAGATATTCTTGAAAACAAAATTATTGACTCTGAGCTATTTCATTCTTCTGTAATTAAGAGTCTTTTAATTGATAAAAATGATACTTTTATATATTCTGGAGATAAAAATGGCAAGTTATTCATTTCGTTATTAAATAAAGATACTATAATTGAAAATATTTTTTCTAAAGGAAATTTAAGCAAAAATGATTATTATAAAATTGCTGAAATATATTTTAATAAGCAAAAATATGATAATGCGGTTAAATATTATCAATTATCAGATAAAAAAGAAGAGGGAATACTAAAAATAGCTGATAAGTTTTATAATAATGAAAACTATGAAGAAGCTTTAAAGTATTATAATTTATTAGAAACTGAAAACTATATTGATAAAATTGCTGATACATATTTTAAATTAGGAGATTACAATAAATCAAGTGAGTATTATTTTAGATCAAAAAATTATATAGGGGTTTTAAAATCGGCAAAAATGTATTTATATGAAGATAATTACTATGATGCAATAAGATTATATCTATTATTGACAAAAAATTATGATAAGAATACTGAAATAGATAAGATTAATGCAATATATTTAAAAATTGCTGATATCTTTATTAATATGAAAGAATCAAAATATCTAGGAACTGAAGATGATAGTTTTAATAAAAAGATTAATGAGAAATTAAAAAAATGGTATAACATTAGATTTGATATTGCACAAGAATACTATAATAAAGCAAATATGTCTCAAGAAGGATATTTAAAAATAGGGAACTCTTTATGTATTACTAATAATTTTGACTTAGCTATTAGCTCTTATGAGAGCTTAGAAGACTCTAAATATTCTAAAAAAATGATTAAGAAATGTCTGAAAGCTGGAGCCGTTTATTATTTTGAGGAAACTGTTAATTCATATAAAAAATTATCTAAATTAGCTTCAAATGATGGAGATTGGAATTTAATTACTAAAAATTTTAATAGTGCTATGAAATCTGTAGAAGAAAGTAAAAAGTATTATAAAAAATTAAAAGATTATAAAAAATTAAGACAAATTCAAAAAATAAAAAGAAGATTAAAAAGATATAAGAAGAGTTTAGGTTTATAATAGTACTTTATGTATAAGTTTTTTTATTACTTCGGATTTTTCTATTGCTAAATGTTCTATCAATAATTTATTTATTTTATCATCATTTTTATAAAGTAAAACTTCAGTAGCAATTGTTCTTGTCGAAACTTTTCTTGCCTTTAATAGTTCAATTACCTGAGGAGTTAATGTGTTATCTTTTTTAAGTAATATTTTTATTGCATTTTGAATTGTTTTAGAATTAGATGTAGTCAAAGATAACAACAATGGAGAACATTTTTCTTGTTGATGTTCCCACATTAAAGGGAGTATTGCAACTTTTTCTTTAATTGATATTATTTCAAAACTATCAATAATTTCTTTAAAGTGGTTATTAATAAAATCTATTATCAATTGTCCTTTTTCTTCTTTCTTGTAGATTTCTTTAATTAAATATTTAATATAAAATACAATAGGAATATTGTTTTCATTGATTAATTCTAAAGTTGTTTTTAAATCATTTTCAAAAGAAATATGTTTTTGTATAGTAGTGTGTGGTTCAAAAATTAAGCTTAACTTAAAGCTTTTAGTATATAATTCTTCATTATTTTCACTAGGAAAATTATTAACAAAGTTATCCCAAAAATCGAAAAAACTATCATTTTTAACTAAGCTCTTATATGTTAATATGATTTTATCTATGACATTTTTTTTGTTAGTTTTAATAAATGTTTCTAATAATTTAAGAAATTCATCATGATCCTTAAACTCAGGAATATTATTAAGCCAGTTGGATAATTTTTTGATATATAAGTTTTCTTTTAGTTTCTGATCCTCTAATTTACTTAAAATCAAGTTAAATCTTTTAGAATCAATATTTTTATCAAGATAATTTTTTATCTCTGTTTTAAAATAAGCAGGATAAGTATTTTGCATTACCTGAATAAGTATTACTCTTGCAATAGGATTATTTAATTCTTTTTCCCATTCTTTTAAATTCTTTTTATATGAAGGCATTAAGTCTTTTGATAGGGCTGAAATAAGAGGTGCTTCATTGTCTCTAGTTATATTTTTAAGTAGTTGTTGTACTACTAATTGCTTTTTTACTCCAGTTGCTTTCATTAATTTTAAAATCAATAAGTAACCTGTTTCTGTACTTTCTATCATGTTACTAAAAAAGTTAAATAATTTCAAAAAGTCTTCTCTTTTAACTAATATTTTAAATAATTTTATAAAATATGTATCACTTATTTCAATTCCATTACTAAGCATGTCTTTGAATATAGAGTCCCATTTTTCATATTTAATATTTGGAGTTATTCCTTTTTTAGCATACATGTATTTTAGTAATTTATCTCTATCTAAATCATGTAATCTTACAATGTCTTCAAAAGTCGCTTCTTTATCTTTTAATTGCCAAAAATTTTCGTAGTACTGATCAATACTTTTTTTATTATCTTTAATTAAATCCTGAACAGAGGCCCAGTCCGGAACAATTAGCCTTAATTTTGCTAAATATGGAATAGCTTGCTCCTTTTCTTTTAGAGCAAGTAGT
>JAMOQH010000099.1 GCA_027064085.1 bacterium
CTTAAATTTAGTATTAAAACAATATAGGCTAAAGTCAACTGTGACAGAGATATTTAGCTAACAAAACAGAGTAGCCAATAAGTTACCAAGGGCAACTTATTGGCTATCTTCAGTCGTTGTATCAAAGATTAGTATTTAAAACCTAATTTTGAATATGCCTATTTATGAAAATAGATAGGTAACTTTAAATTTTGGAGGTTTCTCATATGAAGAGAAGCAAATTGAGTATACTATTTTTAAGTTTAGTTATAACTATTAATTTATATGGTTATAATTGGGATAAATCTCATAATAAATGGGGTTATTTTAGTATGTATGAATGGAAAGAGCAAGGAGTTTCTACATATGAAGAAGCAAAATCTTGGTATAAAATAGGTATTGAACCTGGCTACCAACTAAAACAACTAAAAAAATTAAAGTTGAATGCAGAATCGGCAAAATTATGGAAAGATACTTGCCCTCAATTAAAAGATTATTGTATAAAAAAATGGATAAATTTAGGAATAAGCCCTAATGATATTAGTCAATGGAATAAAGCTGGAGTTATTTCAAGTAACTCTATACTTTCTTGGAAAAAATTAAATGTTACTACCCCTGAGTTAGCAAAAGAATGGTTAACAATTACATCAGACCTTTATTATGCAAAATTTTGGATAGAAGCTGGAATTAAAAATCCAAAAGAAGTAACAAAATGGAAAGCTATTGGTGTAGATAGATATACAATTAAAGATATAAAAAAAGCTAATTTAAGTATTGATACAGTTTCGCAATGGATAAAACATAAAGTAAAAATAAAAAATATTGCAAAACTTATAAATGCAGGATTTGAAGATTATTCTGATTATGAAGATTATAAAGTAATAGCAATAGATAATGCGGTTAAATTGAAAAAATGGAATATTGAGCCTAATAAACTTATTGAATCAATGTCATATGGCAATATTATTTTTGGAGAAGAATTATTTTTTAAAAATAAAAAAGTATTTATGAGTGCATACAATAGTTTAAATGAAAATTGTGAAGAGATTATTAAAGATAAATGGTTTTCTTCAATTGATATGAATCATAATGAAGATAAATGCTATATATTTGCTGGTGAGATGATTCAACGATTAGATGAAAAATCGTTTTTTGGTACGATTACACAAGCAGGTTTAGTTAATGGTTTAGCAAAAAGAAATTTTTATGCAAAAAAATTTCAAACTAGTTGGTTAGAGAAAGAAACAAAAATTGGTGTCATAAAAGGTAATGGATCTTTTTCTTATAATTCAAATAGTGGAAAACAAGTTATTCCAACAGGTACAGTTATATTTTTAAAATAAAAAAAATTTATTAAGATACAACAAAACAGAGTAGCCAATACATCACCTAGCGGCGATGTATTGGCTATCTTCAGTCGTTGTCTATTAGCTGTATAATAGTTTAACTTATATCACAAAATATTTTAGTTACAATATGAAAAAATTAGGAGTTAATTGTTGAATAAAACACAAAATAATACTAAATACAAAATGATAGATTTATTTTGTGGAATTGGTGGAGTAAGAAAAGGTTTTGAACTTACAAAGCATTATAAAAATGTGTTATCTGCTGAAATAGATAGATATGCTTGTATGACTTACGAACATTTATATAATGAAAATCCATATAATGATATAACAAGTCAAGATTTTAAAGAAAAAGTAAAAAAAATTAATTATGATATATTGTTAGCTGGTTTTCCTTGTCAATCATTTTCAATAGCAGGAGAAAAAAAAGGATTTAAAGACACTACTAGAGGAACACTTTTTTTTCATGTAGCTGATATAATAAAAGATACAAAGCCAAAAGCTTTTTTACTTGAAAATGTAGAAGGTTTGTATAGACATGATAAAGGTAAAACTTTTAAAATTATTATTGATACTTTAGTAAAAGAATTAGATTATAGAATTGTTGGTGTGAATGAAAATAATGGAAAATTAACCTACAACTCA
>JAMOQH010000100.1 GCA_027064085.1 bacterium
TTTCTCGTTTAGATATAAAAGCCACCACTTCTAGTAATGAAATAGTAAATATAGAAATACAACTCAAAGATGAAAAAAATATGATAAAAAGGTCTTTATATTATTTAAGTAAGATGTATGTTAATCAGCTTGGGAGTGGAGAAAATTATAAAAAATTACCTAGAACTATAGCAATTAACATATTGAGATTTAATTACTTAGATAGAGAGAAGAATTTTCACAATAGTTATAGGTTTAAAAATGTTAAAAACGATAAAGAACTAACAGATGTAATGGAAATACACTTTATAGAATTACCTAAATTTGATGAAAACAAAGAAGGTAAACTACTTATAGAGAATCTAAAAAAATTAGATATGCTTAAGGCTTGGACTTTGTTTTTAAAACAACCTATGAGTGAACATATTTTAGAACTTGAAGAAAATATTAAAGAGCTCAGAGAAGCTAAAAAAGAATTAACAGTAATAAGTTCAGATAAAAAAAATAGAATGCTTTATGAAATGAGAGAAGCCTCTTTGCATGATAGAGTTAGTGCTTTAGAAGGAGCAGAGGAAAAGGGATACAATAAGGCACTAAAAGAAATATCTAAAGCAAAGAAAAGAGCAGAACAGGAAAAGAAAAGAGCAGAACAGGAAAAGAAAAGAGCAGAACAGGAAAAGAAAAGAGCAGAACAGGAAAAGAAAAGAGCAGAACAGGAAAAGAAAAGAGCGGAGCAAGAAAAGAAAAGAGCGGAGCAAGAAAGACAAATAAAAGAACAAGCTATTTCTAAATATTATAAAAAAGGCTTTACTATAGAGGAATTAGCAGAAGATTTTAAAATGACTCTTCAAGAAATTAAAAATATTGTTTTATAAATTTAAAATTATAATTGGGGTTACACAGATAAGTTTGTTAAGTTTTTATAAGGTTTTTATAATACTATAAAAAATAGGATTTATAACTATTAGATATTTAAACTTCATCTCTTAGTATAGGCATACTCATACACCTACAACCACCACCACCTCTTGCTAATTCAGAACCTTGAATTACAACTACAAGTTTTTCAAAGTTGTTGGGGTCTATTTTTCCATTGATTATATCGTCTGCTTTTATAACTTTAAAACCATGATTATCTAAATAATTAATTGTATGGGTATTTCTACTGTAGCCAATTATTTTTCCTGGTGCTAATGTTAAAAAATTTGCTCCACTATGCCATTGTTCTCGTTCTTGATGCCAAATATCATCTTTTCCTCCACAAAACATAGGAGTTAATTTCATGCCTAAGTTTTCAAGAGCTGTAAGTAGATTTTTTTCATCTGTAATTGTAACGCTATCGCCTGTATTATCAATATGTATAGTTCTATACCTGTCATTTAATATTACTGGCTCATAAATCATACAAGTAGTTTTATCTAAAAATGTAAAAATCATGTCCAAATGAATAAACGATTCAGGAGAATGAGGTAATTCTTGAATAATTATATGTTTTTTAATATTTTTAGACTTAAAATGCTTTATAATAAAATCAATTCCTTTCGCTGTTGTTCTTGGCCCCATACCAACACACAATATGTCTTTTCTTGCAATTAAGATATCACCACCTTCAACGGTAATTGAACTATCACTATAATCAGGTTTGAAAGTCTCTGCATTTATAAAATTAGAATACTTAAATATTGCTTCCATAATTATTGCTTCTCTTGCTCTAACTTTACTTGCCATTTTACTAATTGAAACTTCATTACCTATACTCACAGATGCATCTCTTGTAAAAAATAAATTATGTAAAGGAACTAAGCTGTATCTTTCTTCTTTAAGATAATCAGTAAGAGTGTTTCTTTTTAAAGGTAATCCTACTATTAATGTATGAGCAAGTTCTTTGTACTCCATATTTAAAAGAGTGTTTTTTATATATTCAAGATTTTCATTTTTAGAAATTTTTTCAATTAATTCTTTTTTGATGTTTTCATTTTTTAAAATATCTATAAGTAAATCTTCAACTTCAAAAACATTTTCAACAAGTTTTTCTAATACTCCTTTAAATTGAGCATATTCTTTAGAGGCAACAGAGAGACTTAATATATCACTATAAAGTGCTTTTTCTGCATTTTCAGGAGTCATGTTTTCAAGCTCTTCTCCTGGAGTATGCACTATAACTCCGTTTAACTTTCCTACTTCAGAATTAATTGTAAGATTTAACTTTTTCATTATTTCTCCCAAAAATGTCAGAATATATTATTTTTAATTTTTTAACAAGGATTTTATTCATGCTTTTTGTTAAAATGTTTGTATTTTATATAAATATGATTAAAATGTATGAGTTGCTTTTATTTAGAGGTGTTAAAGTGCAGGAAAATGTAAAAAACTATGATTATTTAATTATTGGTGCGGGAGTTATTGGTTTAACAATCTCTTTAGAGTTGAGAAAACGACATCCAAATAGTACTATTGCTATTTTAGAAAAGGAAACTAATGTAGCTTTTCACGCTAGTGGTAGAAATAGTGGTGTATTACATGCAGGATTTTATTATACATCAGATTCTTTAAAAGCAAAGTTTACTGCCATTGGTAATAAAAAGATGAAAGAGTTTTGCAAAGAGCATAATTTAAAGCTAAAAGAATGTGGCAAAGTTGTAATTGCTAAGAATAAATCGGAGATAAATACAATTCATGAATTATACAAGCGTGGTTTAAAAAATGGAGTGGATGTAAAAATAATCTCTAAAAAAGAGTTAAAGGAAATTAATAAAGATATTAAAACTGTAGATATTGCATTATACTCTCCGTCAACTGCATCTATTGACCCTAAAGAAGTTATGTATAAGTTAAGAGAAGTCGCAGAAAATAAAAAAATTGAAATTTTTCTCAATACTTCATATAACTCCCATAAAGATAACACTGTTTATACAAATAATAGAGAATTTAAATTTAAGCATCTTGTAAACTGTGCCGGTCTTTATGCTGATAAAATTGCTCATAATTTTAATATTGCTCATAATTACACATTAATACCATTTAAGGGTATATATTTAAAATATAATGGAGACCCAAATTTAGTAAATATACATGTTTATCCTGTTCCTAATTTAAAGAACCCATTTTTAGGAGTTCATTTTACTAAAACTGTTGATAATGAATTAAAAATAGGTCCTACATCAATGGCTGCATTTTGGAGAGAAAATTATCATGGAGTTAAAAACTTTAATATTTCGGAAATGGTAGAAATATTATCTCAAACAAGTAAACTATTTGTATTAAATTCTTTTGGATTTAGAGACTTAGCATTTGAAGAATTTAAAAAGTATAATCCAGCCTTTATGATAGAAGAAGCTGAATCGTTATTAGATAATGTAGAAAATGATTTTATTTCAAAACCTGCAGGAATTAGGGCTCAACTACTAAATAAGACTACAAAAGAATTAATTATGGATTTTAAAGTAGAGAAAGCTAAAAATTCAACTCATGTTTTAAATGCTATTAGCCCAGCTTTTACATCATCATTTCCATTTGCTGAACATGTAGTTAATATCATAGAAAACAAAGTTGAAAACAAAGTTGAAAATAAAGTTGAAAATAAAGTTAAAAACAAAGAGGTTTTATGAAAATAATATATTTACTAATATTGGCTATATCATTATTTTTTATATCTTGCCAAACTCAAAAACAATTAGAATATAAAAAAGCAATAACTAGTTATGAGTTAACAGATATTGAATCATATATAAAAAAGTACCCAGAAGATGAAAATATTCCTCAACTAAAGTTTAGAATCAGGGTAATTGAATATGAGAGAGTAAAAAAATCAGGCAACATCATGCTTTTAAACTATTTTGTAAAAAAATATAAAAATGGCAAGGATGTTGATAAAATAAAAGATATTATTTTTTCTATGAAAGTAAAAAACAAAAAAAATAATATAGAATATTTAACTTATTTAAAAACAATTTTCAATGAAGATAAATATATTGAAATCATAAATAAAAAAATATATAAAATTAATGAATTGGAATTATCTAAAATTAATACGATTACAAGTAATGAACAAGAAGATAAAATCAGTGAGTTTTTAGAAAAGCATCCCACTAATAAATTTCATTTAAAATTAAGAAAAAAACTTAAAGAATATGAACTTAAAAAAATTCTTAAATCAAAAAACTTAAATAAAATAAATAACTTCATACAAAGATATCCAGAATACTATAATGATAAAATAAAAACTAAAATAGCAAATATTCTTCTGTCTGAATATAAAAATGCTCCATTAAATATCTTAAAGAGATTTCTTGAAAACAATAAAGATTATAAAAATTATTCTGAACTTGAAAAAACTTATATAGAAAGAGCTTATAAAAAAGATATTTCATTTTATAGATATAATCAATTAATAGAACTTGATAACAAATATCATAATAAAATTTACCAAAAAGATATTAAGTGGTTTAAAAACAATAAAGATAATGTTTTAAAAATTAATAAACTAATAAATTCATTATTTAAAGCCATTCCTTACAAAGTAGAAGAAGAAGATAATTTGTATCAAATAGCAAGAAATACTAAAGAAGAATCCGAATTTATTATAAAATCTGCTTTTTTTACTAACAATATAAATAGTATAATAAAAAAAGTTTCATCTCATTTTTTTATTATACAATTATCTGCCTTTAAAGCATTAGAATATTATTATAATCAAGATATTATATCAAGAAGAACAGAATTAATAACAAAATATAAATCATTAGAAAAATTTAAAAATAAATACTATAAAGAAAAAATTTTATTAATTGCACTAGTTTTAAATGATGAAAATTTATTTTTAAAATATTTAGATAAACTATCGCAAAATAAAACATTATGGATTAATTTCCTAAGATATAATTTTCTTGCTACAAGCTCAAGTAATTTAATTAACTTAATATATGATATCGCTAGTATTGATTTTAAAGTTATTTATTCTGATAAAACTTTAGAAAAAAATAAATTTGATAGAAAGATAAATTTATCTTTAACAAGAACATTATTGAATCATATTATTAATGATATGCAAAAGAAAGAAATTATTTCTAGTAAAAGTATTAATAGAAAAATAAATACTCTTAAGCATTATTTTAAGGATATTGACTTTTTTGAGTTTTCTTTAGTTAATTACTATGAATCAAAAGCCTTAAAAGATATAAAAGCATTAATAAAAACAATAAAGATGAGTAACTACTTGAAAAGTTATATTATTAATAACTCTCCAATAGTTAAAGTAAAAAGATTACTAATAAAGAATAACTGTTCTTCTTGGTGTAATAAAAAAGAAAATATATATAAAATTTTTTTTAGAAATATGGACTAGCTTGAATTGGTTCTAAATCTACTTTTGACTCTTGGATTTGAAAATCAATATCATCGACATAACTTTTTTCTACAACTAAGTCTTCAACAGAAACATCTAAAGATGGAACATTATTATCTTTTGCTTCAATTGTAATTGTTCCTTCACAAGACAATGCTTCTACACTTGCCTGTTTAATGTTTTGATTTGCAAGTGTTATTTTTGTATAATAGTAATTAGCACTTTTAGCATCATCTTTAGCAATAGATTCTTGTAAGCTCATTAAATCTTCTTTGGATCTTTTTAGTAATCCTTTAATTTTTTTAATTGATTCATTAACACAATTTAATTTAATAATATCTTTTTCCTTTCTAGTTTTCTTTAAAATATTATATGCTTCTTTTAATGAACCACCCATCTTAGATATCATTGCCGTTGCAGTTGATATTTTTTGAGAACTACTTAATTTAGCAATTTTAGCCTCTTGCTCATTTTCAAAAGAAAACAATAATGTACTTAATAAAATTAATAATATATAAATATATTTCATAAATAACCTCCTCATACTTTAAATTATTAACTATTTTTTAGATTTTGTCAAATATTAAAAAAAATAAAACTTGTTATCACATATCTTTTTAGTTTATAATTCCTTTTTTAGGGGGCTATGAACCATAGAATCTTTTTAATATTATTTTTAATAAACAGCTCTTTAATGGCAAATGACTCATTTTTAAATATTTTTAATAAAGAAGAAAATGTATTTTTTAAAAAACTACAATATAAAAAGCTTTTGCTTTCTTTAAATGATAATATTAAAAACAATAATGAGCCAAGAAACTTCTTTACTGGATTTCTTTTATATAAAAGAGGCAAACATGAAGATGCGTTCTTATTTTTTAAATCACTTAAAGATAAAAACTTAAAAGCTTTTGGTGATTATTACATGGCTAGATATTACTTTAATCATAATAAAATAAAACAAGCAGAAAAACTTTTTAATAAAATAGATAAAAGGCATTATTTTGAAAATTCTATATTATTATATCAATCTAAAATATATTTTAAAAAAAACAATTTAGAAAAATTTGAAAAAATTTATTCTGAATTGTTTAAGCTTAGTAAAAAGAAACAAAAACAAGAGATTCAAAAATTATATATTACTTTATTGTATAAAATATATATAAAAGAAAATCGAAAGTTAAAGTATAATAAAAAAGAGCAAAAGGAAGAAATAAAAAGTAATATTCAAAAATATAAAAATAAATTAAAGACCCAAATATTAATTTTTTTAAATTTAAATAGTTTAGCAAATACTCCTTGGTTAAAAACCTATGTAAAAAAAATATTTAGAACGGAAGAAGATTATTTTAATTTATTGTTAAAGAGATATTATTATTTGATAGCTAAGTTTAGATACATAAAAGCATTAAATATTATTGATTCTGATATAAGAAGATACGAAAGATATAGAATTAGAGCAAAAAGAAAACATAGGCAAAAACTTTTAATGTATAAAAATAGATTATACTTATTAAAAATTGAAATTTTATATAAACTTAGAAGATATAAAAAAACTTTTACAATATTTGAGAAGATATTGAAATATAAACAAGTTAAATATAGCTATTGGTTATTTAAAGTTTATGCTAAAAGAAATATGTTAAAAAAATATGAGGCATATTATAAAAAAACTTATAGTTTAATTTCTCATTCTGAATATATTGAAGAAATAGACTATCTTAGAGCAATGTTAAATTTTAATAATCACAAGTTGGAAACAGAAAAATTATTTCATAATTTTTTCAAAAAATATAAAATTTCTAATAAAATATTAGAAATGCAAGAAAAATTAGCTTGGTTTTATTATAGAGAAGGCCTATACTCTAAATCGATACCATTATATGAAATAATATCTAAAAACCAAAACTATAAAAAAAGAGATTTAGCTTATTATTGGCTTGGGAAAATATATAAAAAAATAGGCTTAAATAAAAAAGGTGAAGCTTATTGGCAAAAAATATTAATAAATTCACCATTAACATATTATTCTAATCTAGTACTAAATTATTCTAATAATAGCTTTAATAAAGTTACTTTAAGTAATAGAAAACAACTTAATAAAAAATTAAATGTTAGAAATTTTCAAAAAATAATAAAAAACGATGAAATCCCTAATTATATTAGATTTTTTATCAAATATAGGTTTTATAATATTGCAAGATATGAACTCTTTTATCTATATAAAAGAAATAACAGAAAATTAAATCATAATTTAAAGCTTGCAATGGCAAAACTATCTTACTTAAATGAAAAATCAATTAAATATGCTCATGCAATCTTTCATAGAGATATGGGAGGAGCTGATTATCCTGAAAATGATTCTTTAGAAATTTGGCAATTAGCTTTTCCAAATATGTATAAAAATGATGTTTTATTTGCTTCAAAAACTATAAAAATACCTAAAAGTCTTATTTATGCAATTATAAGAGAAGAAAGTAGTTTTAATAGATTAGCAAAATCATATTCTAACGCTTATGGTTTAATGCAACTATTATACCCAACAGCAAGAAGATTAAGGTGGAGTCTTAAAGCTTATACTCGTTTAAACTTTAATCGTTCTTGGAAGTTATTTAACTCTAGATACAATATCTCACTTGGAACAACCTATCTAAAATTTTTAGACAAAGAGTTTAATGGAAATAAAATATCTATGATTGCTTCTTATAATGCCGGAGAAAGAAATGTTCGTAAGTGGAGAAAAAAATATAAAAATATGAGTGAAGATGAATTTGTTGAATCTATTCCAATAAATCAAACTAAACACTATGTAAAAAAAGTCCTGAAATCTTATTATATTTATAAATATATTTATAATTTTAAAACTGAACTAAACTATATCCCAATTAAAAAGAAACTAAAAGCAAGGCGATGTATTGTCCGAAGGAGAAAAAAATGAATTTAGATAAAGATATTGGTTATTATTTTATTACAAACAATGAGTTATCTATAAAAGGCAACGAAAATGATGTTAAATTAGCTTGTGAATTAGGCGTAAAAGTAATTCAATATAGAAATAAAAATGCAACTACTAAAGAATTATATAATGAAGCACACAAATTAAGACAAATATGTAAAAATCATAATGTGAAATTTTTAGTTAACGATAGAATAGATATTGCAATTGCGGTTGATGCAGATGGAGTTCATTTAGGGCAAGATGATATGCCTTATCCAGTTGCAAGAAAGCTATTAGGTAGAAAAAAAATAATAGGATTATCTACACATAATATAAAAGAAGCTCAATTAGCTGAATTTAGCAATGTTGATTATATAGGCGTTGGTGCGATATTTAACACAAGTACAAAAAAAAATGTAACAAAGGCTCAAGGAGTTGAGTTAATAAAAAACATAAAGAAAATTGTTAATATTCCAATTGTTGCAATTGGTGGAATAAATATGAGTAATTTTAAAGATGTTATTGAAGCTGGAGCAGATGGATTTTGTTCTATTTCAGATATTGTGAAGCATGAAGATATGAAAACAAGAATACTTGAAATCAGTAAATACTTAAAACAAGAGAATTCCAAATATAGCTCCAAAATGAAATAAATTTTCTGAACCAGAACCAAATTCTATATTAAATCTTACTGTATTTGCAATTTTGAATCCCAAATAAACATTAAAAGTAATTAAAATATCTGTTTCTTCATTACCAATATAATATGTAAGAATGCCAGATGACAGCCCAAAATCAAAATATTGCAACATATAAAATGGAGCAAATCTAAGGTATGGCTGGAATATTGCTCCAAGATCCTTATTATGATAATTTGAAAGATTTTCAAAAATGCCAAGTTGAGCCCCAACATATAGTATAGGAATTATTCTTGATTCAAAAAACATTGAATAAGCTTGATATCTTTCTGAATGTTTAAAGTAAAATGAGTCCATCTTAAATCCTAAATGATATTGCTTACTTTTATCAAATAAAAAATTATCTAAAGATTTATTTGAATTATTTGCTTTAGCTCTTAATAGGTAATTACACATTTCTGCTTTTTCTTTTGAGTCAAGCCTATAAGAATTGTTAAAAGATTTTTGAGAACTTTCGCAATTATTGTAAATTTCTTTATTTAAATCATTTATTTTGTTTGAAAATGCTATAAGTGGGAAAAACAGTAAAAATAATAATAAAAATCTCATAAAATACTCATAAAAAATAATAAAACAATATTTTATCTTATATCTGAAAAACTGTCAAATTATATTTTGATAATGTAAGAGCAAAAAAACTTTAAGTTATGATATTGAGACCCAAGAAGTAGTTAGATAAAAATATATTTATTTATTTAATGTGTTATAAGAAGTTATCAATTTTGGGCGAAACGAAAAAAGGGGCTACTTCGACTACGCTCAGTAATCGAGGCCCCTTTTTAATATAATCTAAATTATTCTTAATTCACTAATTAGAAACCTAATTCAGCCATAAAAGCAAGATTTCCTTTAACAGCATCTAAAGATACCTTTAATGCGGCAGTTTCTTTTTCGTCTAAATCAAAACCAACTACTTCTTCAACACCATTTTCACCAAGAATAGCAGGAACACCAATATAGTATCCATCAATACCAAATTCACCAGTTAAGTAAGCCGCAACAGGTAAGATTCTTCTTTGATTTTTTATAATAGCTTCAGTCATTGTTATTGCTGCAGATGCAGGAGAATAAAAAGCAGAACCGTTTCCTAATAATCCAACAACTTCACCACCAGCTTTTCTAGTTCTATTAACGATAGCTTCTAATACTTCAGCAGCTTTAGCTTTATCACCTTTATACTTTCTTTCTAAAAGAGTAGTAACAGGGATACCATTAACATTAGCATAACGAAGTAGAGGAACCATAGTATCACCATGACCACCTAAAACCATTGCGTTAACATCTTTAACTGAAACATTAAGTTCCCATGCTAAAAATGCTGAAAATCTAGCTGAATCTAATACACCTGCTTGTCCCATAACTCTATTTTTAGGGAATCCAGAGATTTTTTGAAATAAAGTAACCATGGCATCTAGTGGATTAGAAATAATAATAACTATAGCATTTGGAGCATTATCTCTTACACCATTTGCAACAGCAGTCATAATTTTTGCATTTACAGACATTAAGTCTGATCTATCCATACCTGGTTTTCTAGGTAATCCAGCAGTAACGATAACAACATCAGCATCTTTAATAGCTGAATAATCATTAGAACCAACTAAACTACTATCAAAACCATCAATTCTAGCTGCTTCAGCTATATCTAAAAGTTTACCTTGAGGTAAATTTTCTTTAATATCAACCATAACAACATCACCTAACTCTCTCATAGCTGCAAGTTGAGCTAATACTCCACCAATCTGTCCACCACCAACTAATGCAATTTTCTTAAGTCCCATCATTTCCTCCTAATAAATACTTTGATAAATCATCAAATCAAAAAATATAAATAGGATATGCAATTCACATATTCTATATTTCAGAAAGAGATTACAAAAGTTAAGTTTATCTGTCAAGTTAATTCAATTTTTTTATTAGTTTTTTTTTCTTTTTATTTTTTTTAATAAGAAAAACTAATAATAAGCCCATGTTATTTTATATATTAACTAATTTCATTTAAACTTATCCTTCTGAATAATTAGTCCTCATAGTTTTTTCTACGAGATTTTTTTAATTCTCCCCTATTTTTTTTATTATCTAATCGTTTCTTAACAGAATTTTTTGATGGTTTTGTTGCTTTTCGTTTTTTTATGATTATCATTGACTTTAAAATTAATTCTTTTAATCTTTTAAATGCTGCCTCTTTATTTCTTACAAGAGAACGAGTTTCCTGTGATTTAATTATAATTTCTCCACTTGGAGTAATTCTATTATCTTTCATCTTCAATAGTTTTACTTTTACCCAATCGGGTAAAGAAGATTTTTTTATATTGAATCTAAGATGAACAGCGGAACTCGTTTTATTTACATGTTGTCCACCAGGACCCTCTGCTCTGATTGCTGAAATTTCTATTTCATTTAAAGGTATTGATATTTTATCATTTATAATTAACATAAAACTCCAATAAAGAATAGTATGATTTTATCATATTTATATTAAATAAATCAATTTACAAATGGAGTAAAAAAATTAAAAGGGTTTAAAACGACTAAATTAACATTTAATTGCAATCTCAATATAATTATAGTATAAGAATGTAAAGGTGTTTATTTATTTATTATTTAGGAGTCATTATGATTAGTTATAAAGATTTAGGCTTGGTTAATTCAAAAGAAATTTTCAAAAAAGCCTTTGAAGGTCAATATGCAATTCCTGCATATAACTTTAATAATTTAGAACAAATGCAAGCTATAGTAAAGGCTTGTGTTGAAAGTAGTTCACCTGTAATAATGCAAGTATCAAAGGGTGCAAGAAATTATGCAAATGAAACTTTACTTAGATATATGGCTCAAGGTGCTGTTGAATATGCAAAAGAATTGGGTAAAAACATCCCTATAGTGCTTCATTTAGACCATGGAGATAGTTTTGAAACTGCAAAATCATGTATTGATTCAGGTTTTAGCTCTGTTATGATAGATGGTTCTCATTTACCTTATGAAGAAAATGTTGCTTTAACTAAAAAAGTAGTTGAATATGCTCATAAATATGATGTTACAGTAGAAGGCGAATTAGGTGTCTTAGCTGGAATAGAAGATGAAATATCTCATGAAAAGTCTAATTATACAAGGCCAGAAGAAGTAGAAGATTTTGTTAAAAAAACAGGTGTTGATTCTCTTGCTATTTCAATTGGAACAAGCCATGGAGCATTTAAATTTAAGCCAGGTGAAGATATTCAGTTAAGATTTGATATTCTTGAAGAAATAGAAAAGAAAATACCAGGATTTCCTATTGTTTTACATGGGGCATCTTCTGTAGTGCAAGAATATGTTAAAATTATCAATGATAATGGTGGAGAACTTAAAGATGCTTTAGGCGTTCCTGAAGAACAACTCCGTAAAGCTGCAAAATCTGCTGTTTGTAAAATTAATATTGATTCTGATGGTCGTCTTGCTATGACCGCAATGGTTAGAAAAGTATTAACTGAAAATAAAGGTGAATTTGACCCTCGTAAATACTTAGGAAAAGGTAGAGATGAGTTAGTTAAATTAATTAAGCATAAAAATGAGCATGTTTTAGGTAGTGCAAATAGAGCTTAATGTTCTTTTTCTGGGTCGTAAGGGTCAACATGTACAATTACATGTATTGCATTAGATAATTCTTTTTGTATCACATTTTTAACATCTTTAGATAGTTCATGAGCATCGTACAATCTCATATCAGGATTAACCTCTATATCTATTTCTATTTTATAAAAAACTCCAGATTTGATAATTCTAAAGTGATGAAAAGTTTCTATTCCACTAATTTCTAATATTTTTTTAGATATAATCTCCTTTTCTTCTACCTCAATAACTGTATCAATAAGTTCTAGATACGCATCTTTACCTATTTCATATGCAGCATGTAGTATCATTAAAATCACAATAAAGGAGGCAATAATTTCGCCGTATTTAAATGGAGTAAATATAATTAAGATTAAACCTATTAGTGCCGCAACCGAGGATAAAGCATCAGATCTATGATGATGTGCATTTGCAATAAGTAAATCAGATTTTATTTCTTTGCCTTTAATTAAGGTATATCTATAAAGTCCTTCTTTTATCAAAATTGAAAAAATTGCAATAAAAATTGTAAACTTTGCAGGAGTAACAGCACTAGGGTTATTTATTCTTGATATATTATCTTTAAAAAGGAAAAAAACAACCATAAATAACACCATTGAAATCATTAATGTTGCAATTGTTTCTACCTTTCCATATCCATAAGGGTGATCATCATCAGGAGGTTGGTTAGCAACTTTTACTATAAAAAAAGTTGCTAAATCTGTAACTAAATCAGATAAAGAATGTATTCCATCTAAAAATATAACTTGAGATTTTCCTAAAAGACCGAATACAATTTTTAAAGTACTAAGAATTCCATCAACAAGAATACTTATTAATGAAACCTTCTTACTCACTACATAATATTGATTATTTTCCATTATTTTCCTTCAAATAAATAATTTATATTATAAAACTTGTAAACTGTCAATGATGATTATTTAAATATTTTAAAACCTAGCACATCTATAAATACTTCGATTTCATAATATTTAAATCTTAAATAATAAAAATTTTGATATATTCATAAAATTAGGTATAATGTAGTATATTTAATTAGGTTTGAAATGGAAAAATTAAGATTGTTACTAAAGATATCATCAGAAATGACAAAAGATAGAGATATCAGAAAAATATTAACCAAACTTACAAGTATCACTAAACAGCTTTTAGAAGCAGATAGATGTAGCATATTTTTAAATGATGAAAAAACTCAGGAATTATGGACAATAGTAGCTGATGGAGTTAAAGAAATAAGGTTTCCAAATGATAAAGGTATTGCCGGAGAAGTATTTCAAACTAAATGGAGTCTAAATATAAAAAATGCTTATGATTATCCTAAATTTAACAAAGAAATAGATAAAAAAACAGGTTATTATACAAAAAATATACTTGCGGTTCCTTTAGTAAATCATTTAGGGGATACTATAGGTGTTTTTCAGGTTATAAATAAATTGACCGCAGACACATTTACAAAATCTGATTTTGAATTACTAGATCATTTAGCTATGTATGCTGCTTCAAATATTGAAAATGTAATTTTATATGAAAAGCTTAGAAAAGCTCAAGAAGATGTTATCTATAAGTTATCTCATGCCACTGCCTATAAAGACCCCGAAACTAAAAATCATATCATTAGAGTTGGTTTATATTCAGCTGTAATCGCAAAAGCGTTAGGTTGGCGTGATGATAAAGTTGAGTTAATTAAATTAGCCGCACCAATGCATGATATCGGTAAAGTTGGTATTCCAGATAAAATTTTAAATAAGCCCGATAAGTTAACTGATGATGAATTTGAAATAATGAAAAAACATACCGAATATGGTTATGATATTCTGCATGGTGGAGATAGTGAACTGTCAAAACTGGCTGCAATCATTTCTTTGGAGCATCATGAGAAATGGGACGGAAGTGGTTATCCTAATCATAAAAAAGCTAAAGAAATATCTCTTGAAGCTAGGATTACAACAGTAAGTGATGTTTTTGATGCTTTAACATCAGAGAGGCCATATAAAAAAGCTTGGAGTATTGAAGATACAATGAAAGAACTTCAAAGAACAGCTGGAAGTCATTTTGACCCTGAAATAGTTAAGTTATTTGAAAGAAATATTGATAAAATATTGGAAATTAAAAAAGAATATTATGATGAGCATTGATTTTTTCTATTTGAATCTTATAATAGACTAGTTTTGTGGAGATTCAAATGGAAGAAAATAAAAATCAAGTTAAACAAAGTAATATAAAAAAATATGTAAACTTCTTGTTTTATATTGTTATTATTGTAGTTGCAGTTGCATATTTTTTAAATAATATGCCTAAAAAAGGACCTGCATATTTTTTTCAAACAACAAACATAAGAAACGAAAAAGTTGATTTAAATCAATATAAGGGTAGAGTTATTTTGCTAGATTTCTGGGGAGTATGGTGCCCACCATGTAGAAAGATGTTACCTATCTTGGAAGAATTAAATACAGAATATAAAGCAAAAGGAGTATCGATAATAGGGGTTCATGTTGTAAGTGGCTTTAGAGGTAATCAATTTACACAAAAATTTGCTAAAAACTATAAACTAAAATATCCAATTTGGGTTTCAACTAGAAATATTGAGCAAAGATATCAAGTAAAATCATACCCTACAATGATAATAATAGATAAAAAAGGTCAAATAAGGAATGTTGTAGTAGGTACTCAATCTAAAAGAAAATTAAAAAAGATTTTTGATACTTTGCTTGCTGAATAAAATATTAAATAAGTTAAATTACTCGTAAAGATGTAGCATTGCTACATCTATTTACAATTGGAGAAAATAAAAAATAAAAAAATAAACTTTACAAAATAAATTTAGATATTATATACTCAAAACTCCTATAACATACCTTGGAGTTATAATGAAGTACTTGAAACAATTAATACAAAAAGACAATTTTGATTCAATTAAAGAAATGAAAGAATTTTTTATACACTATTCAGAAGAACTTGAGAAAAAGAATGAAGAAGCATTTAATAGTTTTTTAATTGAAAACAAAATAGAATATAAAAATTTAAATGAATTAACAATTATTCTTAATGAAATGATTTTAAAAATAGAAGAAGCTATTCAGGAAGAGTTATTTATTACCTCATTTTCAGAAGAAGACTCAATAAGGAAGATTTTTTTCTTTATGAATTGCTATATTGATCCATATCATGGGCTTTATATAAAAGAAGAAGCTGTTAAAAGAATAGTAATGGATAACCCTCTCTTATTTGTAAAAAGGGAAATCGGTGATGATTTATATCAGCATTATCTTGACACTAACCCAATATTACTAATGGCAATAGGTAGATTTTCAGAAGAAAAATCTTGGAACTATAGAACAGTTTTATCTATAAAAAAATTGACCCTTAATGATTTTGAATTAAGAGAAAATGATATAGTTATAATAAAACACAATGTTTTTACTAAAACAGTTCAAAAAATTATAGATAAAAAATGTTTTAATACTCATGATAAATTATTGGGTGTACACATAGTAACAACTTTACCGAAAAATTTTGACTTAAAAGGTAAAGCTCCAATACTCAGAACTGTTACTAAAATGATACATTATCATAAAGAAATGGAATTATTTAATAAAGGATTTAAATATATTAGCCAAAATTATCCCAAAGTATTTACCAATAAAGTACATAAAATATTAAAATCACATATCTATGAAGATAATGCTCCTTTATTTAATACTAATGATGTAATTGAAGGGCTAGCAAATAGATATATAGATAAGCAAATTTTTAAAATGGTGGAGGATTTTCCCGAACTTAAAAAATGGGCAAAGGTACATGATATAACTCATTTACTTGATGGAGAAGCATTTTCTTTATCACTTTGGAGATTAACATCTTGGAATTTAGGTGGTTCTCTTGAACATACCATAAAAATGTACAGAGATGATATAATTGCTGACATGCTAATAAAATATTACAGTGAGGAAGAAGTTGTTAATGGCGTAATTATTTCATTTTTAGATTCTAGCAATAATGTATATGAATCTATAAAAAGAATACATTATAATAATTTATTTAAAGACTTTAAACTACCAGAAATTAAAGAAGCTATTATTTTGCATCATAATGATGCAGATGGTATTTCTTCGGGTTTTATTATAAACAGTGTCTTAAATGAATTGGGTGTTAAAACATATAGATATTCTTTAGAAATTATGTTTCCACATGCAATTGATATTATTTTAAAACAATATGGGGGTATTCCTATTTTTATTGTTGATTTGGGAACGCAGATTGTAAGTAAATTTGTGAAAGATGATATAGAAAATGAGATAATTATTATTGACCATCATAAGTATGATTGTACTAGAAAAGTTCCTGAAAATGTACATATTTTTAATCCAAGAACCTATGGTATTGATGCTGATTTTGAAGGAAGTTCAAGTATTAATGCTCACAGATTTGCTTTGTCATTAATTGATAATTTTAAGTATTCATCAATTGGTTTAATTGGAGCTATTGGTGATGGTATGTATAAAAGGAATAAAAATAATTTTATAGGCTTAGATGCAATAGTTTTAGCTGGTGCTGAAAATTATGGAGATTTAAAATTTAAAAATAATAATTATTGGTTACAAATTGTTGCTAAAGAAATAGAATTTACTGAATTTGTAAGAAAATATATTAATGTGCTAGGTTCTGTTGGTTATGAATCAGGAGGAATTAACCTCGCATTTCAACTTTTAGAAAAGAAAATACCTATTATGGATCCAAGAATTTCACATATAAGAAATCTTAAAAGAAGAAAATATGAAGAAGTCATAAAATACTTCATAAGTTCAGGTTTTGAAGAAGGTAAAAACTATTATTCCTTTAATGTATATGATAAATTTTCTCCTATGGGTGTTAAAGAAATAGGTAATTTTTTAGATAGTGTTATTTATAATAAAGAAGTTGAATTAAAAGATGATAAATACCTTTTTGGTGCCCAAAAAGTTATGCCAGTCAAAGGAATAGGTGAAGTTGTAAATGTTGAATCATTAAAATTATCAATGAGAGTAGGAAAAGGGCTTGTTGATAAAATTAAAAAAGGAGAATTACCTGATCTTGCAGAGATTTCAAATCAATTTGAAAATATTCCTGGTGGAATACATGCTCTCAGTGCAGCTGTAATTATTCCTGTTACTGAATACCAAAATGTTTTAAATAAGATAGATGATTTTATTAGTAATTATAGCTAAAATCTGTTATAATCCTTCCCTAATTTAGATTTTGTAAGGGAGAGATAATGCAAAACGATTTTTTCTTAAAAAGAACACATACTTGTGCTGAGTTAAATAAAAATAATATTGGAGAAATTGTAGTTTTAAACGGATGGGTAAAAGATACCCGTAATTTAGGACAGTTGTTTTTTGTAACTTTAAGAGATAGATATGGTTTAACTCAAATAGTATTTGATATTGAAAAATCAGAACTTTATGAACAAGCAAAAATTCTAAGAGCAGAAACCGTTATTTCTATTAAAGGTGAAGTAATTAGCCGTGGAGAAAACATTAATAAAAAGATGAAAACAGGTGAAATAGAAGTTAATGTTTTAGAAATGGAAATTTTGAGTATGGCTGATATTCCTCCATTTGTGGTTGGAGACTTTGTTGGAGTTAGTGAAGCTATGAGACTTGAATATCGTTATCTTGACCTCAGAAGAGATAGTGTTAAAGATACTCTCATATTAAGACATAAAGTAACAACCGCTGTAAGAGAATATTTAAATGAAGCAGGTTTTCTTGATATTGAAACACCTATTTTAACAAAATCAACACCAGAAGGGGCAAGAGATTATTTAGTTCCGAGCCGTGTTAATAAAGGTTGTTATTATGCACTCCCTCAGAGTCCTCAGGTATTTAAACAAATTTTAATGATTTCTGGTTATGACAAATATTATCAGATTGCAAAGTGCTTCAGAGATGAAGACCTTAGAGCTGACCGTCAGCCTGAATTTACACAAATAGATATAGAAATGAGTTTTATAACTCCAGAAGATATTTATAGCAACACAGAAAATATGATGAAAAGAGTTTTTAAGCAGGCTAAAAATATAGATATTGAAATACCATTTCCAAGAATGAGTTATCACGAGGCAATGGATAAATATGGTAGCGATAAACCCGATTTAAGATTTGGTTTACAATTACAAAATTTATCGGAAATATTTAAAAATACTGATTTTTCTGTTTTTAAACCTGCAGAAGGAAAATATTTAAAGGGTATAGTAGTAGAAAATTCAGCATCATTTTCAAGAAAGAAAATAGATAAATTAACAGATGCTGCAAAAATTTATGGAGCAAAAGGACTAGCTTGGATTAAATTTAAAGATGGAGCTTTTAGTGGGCCTGTTGCTAAATTTTTAAAAGATGCTGAGAAACAACAATTGATAGAAAAATTTAATTTAACAGATAATGTTATATTTATTGTTTCTGATAATTATAAAGTTACTCATGATGCCTTATCTGCAGTTAGGCTAGAGGTTGCTAAAGAATTAGGCTTAATAAATGAGGATGATTTTAAATTTGTATGGGTTACTGATTTTCCTATGTTTGAATGGGGAGAAGAGGCTGGTAGATATACCGCAATGCACCATCCTTTTACAGCTCCGTTTCCAGAACATGTTGAGTTACTTGAAGATAATACATCTAAGAATGCAGAAAAAATTCTTTCACTTTCCTATGATTTAGCCTTAAATGGAGTTGAATTGGGCGGAGGAAGTATAAGAATTCATAATTCAGATGTTCAAGAAAAAGTTTTTAGATTTTTAGGTATTGGAAAAGAAGAAGCTGAGCAAAAATTTGGATTTTTATTAAAAGCTCTAAGATATGGTACTCCTCCTCATGGTGGAATTGCATTTGGTTTAGATAGGTTTGTAATGTTATTAAGTAAAAGTGCAGAATCAATCAGGGATGTAATTGCATTTCCTAAAAACCTTAAAGCAGTTTGTTTACTTACAGATGCTCCCTCAGAAGTAGCAACAGAACAACTAGATGAATTGGGGATTGAATTAAAAAAATAAAGCCTTTTTCAACTACTGTATTTCTTATAAAATTTTACCATATAACTCTAGTTTAGGGATATTTACATCTGTAATTTTTATCTTTAATTCTGTATCGAGTTCTAATGACTTAACATTATGAACTTTTGCATCTATTGCTAATTCTGGTATCATTACTATTCCCTTTCCATTTCTTTTATCCATTAATATTCCATCAAATTCTTTATTGCTAAAATATTTTATATAAAATAACTTCCAATGTTTAGCACTTAAACGGCTAGCAGTAGTCGCATTTCGTGAAGTAAATTCAGCTTCCGTCATTCTTTCTTCCATTTCTTTAGAAGCTATAATTTCTTTGTTAGCTAAAAATGCTCTTATTTGCTGATGAACTAATAAGTCGGAGTATCTTCTTAATGGGCTAGTAACTCTAGTATATTTATCTAATCCTAAGCCATAATGTTTTCCTCCAGCTAAAGTTAGTTTTGATTTTTGAAATGTTTTTAAATATGCAAGCATTTCTGATAATGTTTTTGGGTCTTTTATTTCTAAAGGCTCATTTTGAGTAACAAAAGGAGCTGGAATATTGTTAATACTAAGCCAATCAGCAACTGCTTCACCTGTTAATAACATGGAGTTACTAACCATTTCTCTACTAGGAGAATTTTCAATTTTATTTATGTATATTTCTAATTCAGGAGTATTTTCTTTACTATTTATTTGTAAGATACTATTTTTAAAAAATTCATTTTTAGAGTTAACTATAATATCTGTTTCAGGCAAATTTATATCTCTTGAACCATTTAGTTTTCTTCTTTCATAAAATCTATTGATAATAGAATTAATACTAGAAAATGGCTCTTGCTTCATTAAATCATCAACTTTATTATAAGAAATACGAATTACTTTAACTAAACTGGGAGTAATCTCCTCACAAAACGGCTTCCCTTCATCATTTACCTTAATTTTAAATGATAATGCAGGAGATATTTCTTGTAAGCCTAGCCCTAATTGTTCAACTATTTTATGAGGAATCATATTTACAACTTTTTCAGGTAAATAGAGGCTAGAGCCCCTTCCTCTTGATTCTAAATCTAATTCTGAATTTGGATTAATAAGGCTTGCAACATCAGCAATATGAACCCATAGATATTCTCCGTCTAAGCTAATTGCATCATCTGGGTCTTTAGTATTTTCAGAGTCAATAGCATAAGTTTCTAAATGAGTTAAATCTTTACGGTTTTCTGTGGGTAAATTAGGAATATTAAAATTAGGAGCATTTAAACTACAATTAAGCCTTTTAGGATATGGATTTACTGTTTCATTCCAAACATTTAAGTCTAATAATAATTTATGAGCTTTTTTAGGGTTTATTTCAATGTTTAAAGCTTTCATAGTTTTATTACTTGTACTTTTATCTAATGCAACTTGTTCAATTTCTTTTAATTTTATTAAATCACTTTCAATAATAGTGCGTTCTTTTACTCTTTTTAGATAATCATTCCAATTTTTAGTTTCTTGCTCTTTTTCATTTTGTTTAGTGATTATTCCTTCTATATATTCTTTAGAATTAGAACTTATATTATTTATTTCTCCTGAAAAATATATGCCTTTCTGAACTATAATCCAAGTTTTATATACAGCATTACAAGAATTTTCATTAAATATTAATTCTGACAAATCATTAATATCAACAGTTTCTCCTTCTAATAATTCAAGAGCTGATTCTATATCTGCATTTAAGTTTTCTTCTAATTCTTTTAAATTTTTAATATTAGAGCATAAAAATATTATATCTTTTTCTCTTACCTTTTTAATTTTTTTGTTTTGTAATTCTATAGTAATTTTATCATTTTGTATATTAGTAATCATTGCAGGTGAACTGTGGTATATAACCAAGCTTCCTTCTTTGTAGTTACTCATAAGTTTCTCCGAATTATTATTTTTTATTCTTTTTTTTTTTTATTCAAGATTTATTCTTCTGTTTCAAAGATAAAATTAAATCTAACTCCTAATAAAAAATAAGCGTTGAATATTTCATCATATTTATTTAAAGCTGTTTCATATCTAAAAAAAACTGATATTGAATGTTCCCAGTCTATCAGATAGGACAATGCAAAGCCTCCATAAATATTAATTGAAAAGAAGTTGTCATTTAATTCATAGTTGTTTAATAGAGTTCCGCTAAATCCAGCTTCAAAAAGTGGGACGAGCCTTAGTATGTCCAAGTTATAACTTACGCCTGTATAAAAATTTATAATATCATATTTTTCAATACTAAAATGTTTACTATAGTCCAAACTTGATGTTACACCCCAAAAATCATTTAAGTTATAAACTGCATTAACTCCAAATCCTACGCCATGAGAGTAGTCTTCATTTTTTAAATATCCCGAATAACTAACCTGTGGCCCAACTTCCCATGAGCCTTCTTCTGCATAAATTAATGTAGAAAATATTAAAAATATTGTAATTATTTTAATCATTATTCCCCTATTATCGAAAAATTACAGTTTTAATTTCGGCAAATTCTTTTATAGCGTATTTTAAGCCTTCTCGGCCTCTTCCAGAGCCCTTTATTCCACCATAAGGTTGTTTGTCAACTCTAAAAGTAGGGTAATCATTTATAATTACCCCTCCAACCTCAAATTCTTCAATGGCTTTACCTATAAGTCTATAACTATCAGAAAAAAGTGCTGCTTGAAGTCCGTATTTATTGTTGTTTATTAAACCAACTACTTCTTCAAAGTTTTCATATTCTCTTAATAACACAATAGGAGAAAATGCTTCTTCGGAGTTTAAAAGTAGGTTATCTTCTTTACTTTCTATAATTGTAGGGGTGATTAAATTATTTTCAATATTTGGTTCTAGTAATATATTTGATTTCTTTACAACTGCATCATGGTAAAATCTATTAAATTTTTTAACTCCAACAGAGTCTATTAGAGATGAGCATAATACTGATTCATCTAATGGATTACCAACTTTAATGTTTTTGGATTCTTCCAAAAACAGAGCTTTAAACCTATTGTAAACTTCTTTATGAACAAAAACTCTTTGCACAGAGATACATATTTGTCCACTATATGCAAATGCTCCAATTGCTGCTCTATTAGCTGCTTTTTTCAAATCGGCTGTTTTGTCAACAACCATTGTTGCTATTCCACCTAATTCAAGTAATACTTTTTTATTGTAAGCTAGTTTACTTATTATGTCTCCAACGGCATCACTTCCCGTAAAAGATATGATTTTAACATTTTTATCCTCTATTATTTGTTTTGCAATATCATTATCAGATGGCAAAACCTGAATTAACCCCCTTGGAAAATCAAGTTCTTGAACAATTTCAGCAAATTTAATTGCAGTTAAAGGGGTTTGTTGAGGAGGTTTTATAATTACCGGTGCCCCTATTGCTAAAGCTGGTGCAATCTTATGTAACATTAAATTAAGAGGAAAATTAAAAGGAGATATAGAATAAACAATACCCATAGGCTCATATTTTACTATAGACTTTGTATTATTAACATTTTTATCAATTTCTAAATCAAGATATTCTCCTTCAATTCTTGTTGATTCTTCTGCTGCTTCTTTTAGTGTAATTAACGCTCTTTCAACTTCTCCTCTTGCAAGTCTGATTGGTTTTGCTGATTCTATTGATATTAATTTAGCGAGAGTTTCTTTGTTTTTAGCAATTTCTAATGCTAATTTTAATAATCTTTTTTTTCTTATAAAGCTTGGTTCTCTTTTTGAAATAATAAAAGCCCTTTGAGCAAACAATAATGCTTTTTTTGCCTGCTCTGCTGTGGCAAGAGATATTTCTTTAATTGTTTTTTGGGTAAATGGGTCTTTTATTTCTGATTTTATATTTGACTCTAAAAATTCATTTCCAATGAATATTGTTTTACTCATATCAGTCTCCAAGAAAGATAATAAATCTGATTATATTGCTTTTGGAATAAAAGGTCAAAGTTTTTTAGTTTTTTATTCTTGCAATAGAAAACAAATAATCTTATATTGGTATAAGTTTACTTATTGTTAGGTATTAGAAGGATTGTTATGAGCATGTTAGATAAATTAGAAAGAAAGTTAGCAAAAAAAAGAATACCACTAGGGGTTACTTTTGAAGTTACTAAAAAATGTAATTTAGATTGCATACATTGCTATGTTGACCATTTTGATATAGAAAAGGAATTAACAATTGAAGAACAAAAAGATATAATAGATCAATTATACGATATGGGAGTAGTTTATATCACATTTTCAGGAGGAGAACTTTTTACCAAAAAAGGTGTTTGGGAGCTTTTTGAACATACTAGAAGTAAGAAAATGGGATTTAAAATTATAACCAGTGCAACTACGCTAACAAAATCAGATATGGATAGATTAAAAGAATTAGGGATATTAGAAGTAGGGATATCTATTTATTCACATAAAAATGAAATTCATGATTTAGTAACTAGAAAACAGGGCTCGCTTAAAAAAAGTTTGGCTGCTGCTAAGTATTTAGGAGAAATAGGAGTCGTAACTGTTTCTAAAACAATAATTATGACTTTAAATAAAAATGATATTATTGATATCTATAATACTGTTAAAAGTATAAAAATGATACCTACTTTTGATTTGACAATTATTGATGCAGAAAATAATGTAAGAAACTCTAAAAAATATGCCTTATCTCAAAATGAGATATATGAACTTTTTAAAAATGAAGAGATTGAAAAAATTCTTTTAGATAATAAATCAGTAGAAGAATCATATTGTGGTATAAAGAAAGATTTTAAAGATGAAGATTCAAGATGTAACATTGCTAGAGGAGCAATGTGGATAGATTCTAAAGGTTATGTGTATCCTTGTTTAGTGTATCCAGAGCCTATTGGTTATTTAAAAGAAAACTCATTAAATGAAATATGGTATGAAAGTCAAGAAGTTAAAGAAATACTTGAGTTAGTTAAATATAAAAACTATAAAGCTTGTCATACTTGCAAAGCCAAGCAATATTGTGATCCTTGTATTGCACTTACTAAACTAGAAAACAGAAAAGATAGTTGTAATTCTGCTAGTTATAAGAGAGGATTTGCAACTAAGCAAATTATAGATGAAACTAGTAAAAAAGCTATTATAAAATCTTAAGTATTGATAATTATTATTACAAAATCTTGCCTAAAATATTAAAAAAGTATATAATAGGGATGCTAACGGAGGGGAAATGAAATATTTTTTTTTATTATTTATATCAATAATAGTGTTCTTAGCTTGTAACACTCCAACTTATAAATTAACTTGTAAAATTGATAGAGATTGTGATTTAGGACAAACATGTAATGTCGTTACAAATACTTGTATTCAAAACAGAATAGAATGTAAAGGAAATGAAGATTGCCCTGTTGGTAAATCGTGTGATTTAGATAAAAATAAATGTGTTGTTCCTACGAGTTGTACAACAGATGAATCATGTTATAATTTGTTTCCAGATGAATGGAATAAAGATACTAAACCTGCAAAATGTAATAGTGCAAAAGCATGTGTTCTTGATGCATGTGTAAATAATGTTGATTGTATTGCAGGTAAGGTTTGTCAAGGAGGCGCTTGTGTTACTCCTATTTCGTGTGATTTAGTTGGAGCTATAAAAATAATAACTCCAGCTATTGTTTTAAAAGAGGGAAAAGAAGATTTTTTAAAAGCTCAAGTTTTTAATAAAAATGGTTTAGCCGTTGTAGTTGAAGATGGAAAAATCACTTGGGAAAGTAGTGATACCGAAATCGTTTCAGTTGATGCTAGTGGTAAAATTAAAGGTGGAACAAAATCAGGAATAGCTCAAATTACTGCTCATCATAACGATTGTAGTCAGGTATCAGCACCTTTGGAAATAGAAAATTTTGCCAATCTAGAAGATGGTAAACTTAGAGTAATTTTAAGAGATTTATATACGGGTAAACCTGTAAATAATGGACAAGTTATTATAAATAAACAAGCTCCTATAATAACTGACTCTAAAGGTTGGATAGAAACGGATAACACTGAAACTAAAAATAATATACTAGTAAAATCAGATGCTTATCAATATTTATCTATTTTGGATACATCTTCAAAAGATATAATTTTATATTTAACTCCTTTTGTACCTCAAGATAAAGCTGGTGGATATCAGGGTAAATTTAATTTTGATAATGTTAAAAATTTAGGAGACTTAAAAATTGGTATTGCTGGAGCATCTTTACCATCAAGTTTATTAGATATCTCATTTGATTTCTTATTAAGTGAATCCTACATGAAAGACATAGATGCAGGAGGTATTTCTGGTACTTATGCTGTTCCTTCTAATATTGTAATGATATTGGGTGATGATATTGTTCAAGAAAACTATAGAGTTACTACTCCTAAGGGTAATATCGCTTTTTGGGGATTAGGAAGTAAAATGAGTATGAGTGATTTTTTAGTAATAATTCAATCTGTTATGGGTAGTGAGGGATTAAATATGGGAGATTTAATAAGAGAATTAGCTCCATATTTTAAAACATTTTATCATGCTCTTAAAACAGAAAATCAAACAAGTTTATGTAGTAAAATAATTGATACAACCGATAGTAATGGAAATGGTCTTACTGATGATTTAATTCCTGCTTATAATAACTCGTCATGTTTTCCGGAATTTAACTTAAAGCTAGAAAAGAAACTTTCTCTTGCGTCAACTATTAAAACCCCTAAACTGATAAAATTGGATAATGAATTTACTGATACAGCAATTGCAATACTTGGATATAATGTAGATGGAAATGGTTTTATTCCCGCAGGGCTTACTATTGGAGCTGACAAAAAAGATAAAAATGATACTCCAGATCAAGTTGTTAATGATACAATATTAAATTATTCTCCTCAATATAATGGAATGGAAGGCTCCACGACATCTCTTGTTCTTTTAGCAATGAAGCTTGAAAGTGATAAAGAAGAAACAAAAGCAGATGAAGAAGCTCCTAAAAAGATAAGGTTATCAGGTTTACTCAGAAATTATGAGAATGGTGTTCCTTCTGTAATGGATCTTAGCCAAGTAAATTTTTTAAAAACAACAGATGATGCAATTTTTAATAGTCCAAATATAAATTTTACAGCGATTAGTGATGCAAATATTTATAGGTTAAAAATTAAGTCTGTAACGGGGAAAATATTAATTCTTTATAGTTCTAAAACAAATTTTAATGTTCCTATAATTCCTGATTTCGGAGAAATTGAGTTTATATTGATTCAAGCTGTTAAAGCCTCTAAATCTATTAATGAAATTGTTTTATTTAATGATGCAAATTTAAATAAGTTTACTGATTTTGTAACAGCATTTTCTGTGTTTGAGTTATAATGATACTAATATATTTAATAATTTCTTTATTATCTCCTATTGATAATAACCAAGTGGAGTTAAATAAAGTTAAATTACTAGAAGATAATTTTTTTCAGAATGAAAAAAACACTAAAAACAAAAAAAATAACAAAAAACTAGGCTGTAAACTAGCAATAGAATATCAAAATATTAATGAATTTAAAAAATCTAGCAAGTATTTAAAGTATTGTAAAAAATTAGGTTATAAATACAAAGAATTATATACTTTTTTAGATGTTAGGAAAAGGTTTTATCTAAATGAAAAGGGAGTAGTATATAAAATAAATTATTTTTTAAAAAAATATGAAAATTCTAGTTTTACAGATGAAATTAGAAAACTTAAATTAAGATATTATTTTAAAAATGAAAGATATAAGGCATCATACTATGGTTATTTGAAATATAAAAAAGAAAATCCTCCGTCACATGAAGAATCAATATTTATTAATTATATTATTAGGTATTCATATTTAAAAATTGCTAAAAAAAATGATAAATTTATTGCACTTCTAGATGTATTACAAGACAAACAGTTTTATTTAAAAGAAGATATTGAGAAGATAAAAAAACAAATAAATGGATTTTCTTTAGACGCCATAAAAAAGTTAATAACTACATATAAAAAAGAAAAAAAATATTATAAAATATCAAAATTACTATATTTAACAAGAATTTATGCTCCTAACTTATTTGATTATATTGCTAATGATAAAAACATAAAAAATCTTTTAAATACAAAACAAACAAATTTAAATTATCAAATAAATATTTACCATTTTAATAAAAAAAATTGGGATTTTAATAAAAGAGAGAAATTTTTGGATAATTTGTTAAAACAGGCGGTAAAAGAACAGGAAAAAAAGGACATTTTATATCAAAAATTACTTTTATACAAAAAATATAAAAAAATAAAAAAAAGAATAGAAACTTATAAAAAAATGTTAGAATTAAAGCAAACGAGACGAAAACAATCATATTATTATCTTAAAATAGGTGTTTATTCTCTTGAATTAGGGAATGAAAAAGAAGGAATAAAATATCTAAATTTATTAATAAATAAGTTTAATAGATGGTACAAGGAATACCCCTCTGCATTGTTTGTTTTGTTTAATTTGTATAGGGAAAAATACCTTTATAGTGTTAAAAGTAAAAAAGGAAAATCGTCAATATTGGTTATATTGCAAAACATTGAAAAAAAGATGGAAAAAACATATTTAAAACAAATTTTATATTATTATAAAATAAAGGATAACAGAGCAACAAAGAAAGAAAGAGAAAAAATTAAAAAGTTTTTTAAGTTAAGACCATATAATTTTTATTCAATAATGCTAGATAAAAGAATTGTTAATAAAAAAGACAGTTGGAAAAAATGGGAAGACTTAGTGAAATATCAAAAAATACCTGATTTTTCTAAAAAAATAGAAAAAAAATCTTCTAAAAAGTATTCAATTTATAAAATAAAAAAGATATTTAAAAAATATGATAAATTATTTACAGAAATAAATTTAATAAGGAATTTACAATATATTGAAGAAGAGAATCTTCAAGAAAAATTAATGATAAAATTTTATAATAAACTATATAAATTAAACAAAATAAAAAACAAAAAAAACATAGATAAAGATAAAAAACCTTTAGTAGAGGCTTTAAAAGAGATAAAAAAGAATTACTATTACCACTTTTTAAATTATTTTATAGCTATTAATAATATTCAATATGCTTATTTACTAATGCATAGGCATTTTGGGTATTTAAAAAACGATGATTTTTATAAATTTTATTATTCTCCTATTCCATACCCAAAAATTATTGATGAAGAAGCTAAATTTTTTAATATTAACCCGTTAATTATAATATCAATAATGGAAACGGAATCAATCTTTAATTCAAATGCTTATTCTTCTGCTGGGGCAATAGGTTTAATGCAAATTATGCCTGCAACAGGAAGAGCAATCGCTAAAAAATTAAAAATTAAGAATTATGATTTATATTTACCTCAATTTAATATAAAATTTGGAGCTTATTATTTATCGGAACTGTTAAAAAGATTTCATTATCAGTTACCATTTGCTGCTGCATCTTATAATGGTGGTCCTCATAACATGAAAAGGTGGTTACAAAGTAATAAAAATAAAAAATTAAAACTTGATGAAATGATAGAAAAAATAGGCTTTAGGGAAAGCCGAAATTATGCTAAAAAAATAATAAGATTATTTTCAAGTTATAGAAAATTATATTTTAATCAAGAAACAATTATTCCAATTAATGTTAATTTTGACGATGAAAAGAAAATCAATTTTTAAAGCCTTTTTCTGGTGTATAAGCTTGACTAATTTTACATAAAGTTATTCTTATGAAGATGTGAACAATATGTGAATAATGGGTATTTCTTGATGTTTTCTGTTTCAACTAATTGACATATTAATGTGATTTATATCATATTAATGGTATAGGAATTGTTTATTAGAGGTTGTGATGTCTGAAAATAATAAGACTACTGAAAATGATGGAAATATTAAAAGCTCAAAATTTAGAAAAATTTTAAAATTAGCTCTTATTGTTTCTATCGGTATTTTAATAGGAATGTTATTATCTCTTTTTACTGCTCATATGGCTGAAGAAACCTCTGATGAAAAATTTTGTGGGAGTTGTCACTCTATGGAGCCTATGGTTAAGGCATTTAGAGATGATATACATGGTGGCAATAACAGAGTAGGATTTAGAGCAACTTGTACAGATTGTCACTTACCTCATGATGGCATTACAAACTATATGTTTCAAAAATCTTTAACTGGAATGCATGATATTTGGGTTGAGACATTTGGAGATACTAAAAATATAGATTGGGAAGCTAAAAGAAATCATAGAAAGCATTTTGTATATGATTCAGGATGTTTAAAATGTCATAAAAACTTAAAAGATGCTACTGCAAGTAATCAAAAGGCATTTATTGCGCATAAAGCATATTTTATGAAGAAAACCGAATTAGATTTAAATTGTGTTTCATGCCATGAAAATGTTGGACATAAAAATCTTAGCAAATATTTAAAAAGAAAATAATTACACATACTTTAAGGAGGGTTTATGCGTGTTTTTAAGATGGTATCAGTGCTTTTAGTACTGACTTTAGCTATTGCATGGATGGTTAGTAATTCATCACCTGTATCAGTAGCTCAAGACAAAAAAGATGTTAAAACAACTAGTGATAGTAATATTACTAATTTGAAAGTTAGTCATGGATTAACAAAAACAGCTAAAAATTGTGTGGAATGCCATGCAAAAATTCAACCAGGTATAGTTAATGATTGGAAAAATAGTCGTCATGCTCATTCTGGTGTTTCTTGTATAGATTGCCATCAACAACCAAAAGATTCTCCTATGGCAGCCCAAAACTGTGAAGGTGTCAAAGGTACTGATATTTATGTGAGTATTATGGTTACTCCTAAAACATGTGCAAAATGTCATCCAGGTGAAGTAAAAGAATTTAATGAAAGTGGTCATTATAGAGCAAGAATTCAATATGATTTAGCAACAAGTAAACATGCTAAAGGTAAAACTGAGGGATTAAATAAATTATATAATTATCATGAAACTCAAGGCAATGAAGCTCTTAAAAGAGCAAGTTTAAATGTTGGTTGTATGCAATGCCATGGTTCTATTATCAAACTTGATGCAAATAAAAGACCTACTTCTGACACATGGCCTAATGCTGGAATAGGAACTGTTTGGCCTGACGGTTCTGTTGGTAATTGTGTAACTTGTCATACTCGTCATAAATTTGATATTGCAGAAGCAAGAAAACCAGAAGCATGTGCATCATGTCACTTAGGTCCTGATCATCCAGATATTGAAATTTATGAAAGCAGTAAACATGGTCAAATTTATAAAGCAGAACATGATACATGGAAATTTGATGATGCTCCTGGAGCATGGGAACCTGGTTCATATAGAGCTCCTACTTGTGCAACTTGCCACATGTCTGGAATTGGTGACTTGCAACCTACTCATAATGTTTCAAGAAGATTACACTGGAATTTATGGGCAAAAGTATCTAAAGTTAGAAATAGTCCAGATCCGCTAAGTATGTGGACAGGAGAAGGTAATCAAGGCCGTAAAGAAATGAAAAAAGTGTGTTCTAATTGTCATTCAAGCCTTCATACTAATAGTTTCTTTAAAAATGGTGATGATGCTGTAAAACTTTATAATGATTCGTATTTTGCTCCAGCTGAAAAGATGAGAAAAGAATTAAAAGCAAAAGGTTTATTAAAAGCAAATCCTTGGGCTGATGAATTCCAAAAAGTATATTATCACTTATGGCATCATGAAGGAAGAAGAGCAAGACAAGGTTCTTTAATGGGTGGACCTGATTATGCTCACTGGCATGGTTTCTTTGAATTAATGCAAGATATGTATAAATTAAAAGATATTTATAAAGCTCGTATGAAAAATGGTAAAATAGAAGAATAAAATATTAATCTTGAATCTCACAGAATAAAAAATCCTAAAATTTGTTAATCATTTATTATTTAGACTTCCATAGCCTTTACTATTGAAAAGTCTATGGAAGTGATTTTTAAGCCAAAGTCTTAAAAATGAAGAGAATATTAATACAATTCTTGTATTAAATAAGGTTTTTATATATACTCCGTTTGTAGAGTTTTATTAAGAGGTTAATGTGAAAATAGTAATTGTTAGTTTGCTTTTATTTTTTACAGGTAGTTTGTTTAGCTATAATAATTATCTGGAATTTCAGAAAAATAATTATATTAAAAATATTAAGAATGCTCCAAATGATATTACAATTCTTTATGATATTATGGAATTATGGGATATTAATGATTATTTTGATGATAATCCTTTCAAAAAAACAATAAAAAATATAAAAACTAAAAATAGGATACTTGATGCATATCTTGATATTTACAGAAACAGAGTTAATAATAAAGAAATTGGTTATATAAATAATTATTATATTATTGGGCCATTTGATAATCAAGGTGAGTCAGGTTTTACTAAAAGTTATTTACCTGAAACTGAGTTTTCTAAAAAGAAGGTGTATAAAGGTAAAAATCAAGAAGTGAAATGGAAAACTGTTAAAAATTATGAAAAATCTTTTATTAGTTTTAAAAACTTTCTAAATCCTAAAGTTGATTCTCTTGGATATGCATTATTTTTTGTAAAAATTAATAAATCAGGAAGGTATCAAATAAGATTTTCAACAAATAATCAGTATGAGTTATTTTTAGATAAAAAATCCATATTAAAATCTGAAAATAATGATTATTTATATTATGATAAAAATATTCTTGATGTATTTCTAAAAAGAGGTATTCATACTATTTTAGTTAAATTAGATAATAGATATGGTAGCTGGGGTATTTATTTAAGGGTATTGGATAAATTTGGAAAATTTAATAAAAAAAATATAGAGTTTATTTTGGCAAATAAATACCCTAAAAAGTATCCTAAAAGCAAAATATTATCAAAAAACAGTAATTTAATTAAACAATTGGAGAAAATAAAAAATAAAAATTATAAATACTACATAAAAAGAGCAATTATAGAAAAGAATTTTACTCCTTATGATAAAAAATCCAAACCATATCCTTACGAGAAATATTTAAAAAAAGCTATTGAATTAGCAAAAAATGATGCAGAAAAAGGAGAAGCCTATTATTATGCCTATTATTATAACTCAAGTAAAATAGATGTTATTGATTATTTAAATAAAGCTGTTGAATATAATTATTTTCCTGCAATTTTAAATAAAATAAAAAGAGATATTACGATTAATAGGCTATATGAAGTAAAAAGCTTAATAAAAAAAGCCGAAAAAATTGATAAATATAATTATGAATTATTATTTTTAATCAATAGCTATTATCAAGTTTTAGGGGTGAATTACTTAAATAGAATTATTAAAAAATATCAAAAAAGTAAAAGAATATCTAAGTATTTTGAGTTTAAAATAGATAAATTAAAATTTTCATCAATAAAAACACTGATAAATATATACAAAAATAATCAAAAAAGTCATTTTTTTAGTATTCAAGATACAAAAGACTTGCTTTCTTATTATTTAGAAAGTTTAAATTTAAAAAAATATGAAGAATTATTAAATAAAAAATTAAAAAAAGATTACCTTAGTTTTGATTATAATTCATTAAAGATAACATATTTATTCTCAAAACAAGAATATAATGAATTACTTGATTTGTTTAATAAAAGAAAAGAATTACTTGATGATAGCCCTAAGTTAGTTAAAATAATTGCAAAAACTTATCAATTGCTAGGTGATAGTAAAAATAGTATTAAATATTATAATAAATATTTAATGTTAACTCCTAGTGATACTAAAATTAAAGAATATTTAGCATTTATAAATACTAATAAAAAGGAACTTTGGGCTAAAAAATATATTGAAAAATTAGAAAAGTTTGATGTGAAATATAGTGATTATAAATCTAAAAATAAGCCATTAGAAAAATTATACGAGCATATAATAGTAAAAGTAAACAATGATTTTTCTTTTAATATGTATAGAAAAGCGGCTATTGCTATAAATAATTCAGAATCAGTTAAAAGATTTAAATTTTTACCTATGTATTATTTGCCAAATAACGAAAGAGTTACTAATTCTTATGTTAGAATAATTAAAAAATCGGGTGAAATAGAAGAAATCACAGATTATAGAGATAGGTATTATCGTTCTAAATCTAATGGAGCTTTTACAAATTATTCTGTTAGGGGTTATTATTTACCAAATTTAGAAAAAGGTGATATAATAGAGTATTCTTATTATTTAAAAAATAATAATATTTATGAAGACCCTTTTTATGCTGCTGTTTATAATTTAAATTCATTTATGCCTGTAAAAAGAGCAACATTTACTTTTTTAACAGATAATAAAAAATTAAATTTTAATTTATCTCCTAAAACAAAAACAAATAATCAGTACTTTTTTGAATTTAAAGATTTAAGAGAAGTTAAAAGAGAACCATCTTCTACAGGATATTCTTCAAACTATAATTTCTTATCAGTATCTTCATTATCTTCATGGCAAGAACTTATAAATTGGTATAAGGGTTTGTTATATAAACAAGACATCTTATCTCAAAGTGTTAAAGATGAATTACACAAAGGAGTGGATAGTCTTAAAACTTTAGAAGATAAAATTAAATGGGTACATCATTATTTGTTTGAACATACTCATTATGTTGGTATAGAACTAGGTTTAAATGCCTATAAACCTTATTCTGCAACAGAAGTACTTGAAAGAAAATATGGAGATTGTAAAGATAAAGCAAATTTATTTAATGCTTTATTGAAAGAAGTGGGCATAAAATCTGAAATAGTTTTATTAAGAACTAACACTTTAGGGCAAATTAATACACAAATTCCTGTTAATCCTAAATACTTTAATCATGCGATTTCATATATTCCTAAATTAAATATATTTGTTGATTTAACAGCAGAAAAAAATGGATTATTTGATTTACCTTTTACTGACCAAGAAGCAACTGGAATTATTATTAAAGATAATGAACAACTTATACAATTACCTTCTTTAGAATCAAAAGAGATTATAAATTTAACAGCTACTAAAAATAAAAATAATTTAGAGGCAAAAATTATTTTCATATTTAAAGATTCACTAGCGTCAACTTTAAGATATGGCTTAGAAAATAAAGAATTAAGAAAAAACTATTTACAACGATTACTAAAGTCTATATTTAATTCTTTTAATATAAACACTTTTAAAATTAAAGATTTTGATGATATTAACAAAGACTTAACTATTGAAATTAATTTAGTAATTAAAGATTTTTTTAATAATAAAAGATTATATAATTCTATCTTTATTAAAAATTCTTTAGATAATCAGGGTTTATTAAATAAACGAACAGAAAGTTATAAAAAATTAAAACTATCTATAGAGGAAAATATAAATATTAAAGGACTAAACATAAAACAAGTTTATAAAAAGAAGAATTTTAACATTAAAAATAATAACTTTTCTTATAGTTCTCATCTTGAAGAGAAAAATAACAATCAAATAATTATTAAAAATAATATTTTATGGAAAAAGTTTAGCATAGATGTTAAGAATTATGAATCTTTTAAAAATGGTATAGAAGAAATAACTAAATTTATGAAAAATAATATAGTATATTTAAATGGAGATAAGTAATGAAAAAAATGAAAAAGAAATTTATAAATCAATATGTAATATCTTTCCTAGCTTTATTTCTAACTATCTCTTGTGGCACAAATAATAAAATTGTAAATAAAAAAACTGAATTAAATAATAAAAAAATAGAAGATATTATTTCAACACAGGAAGAAAAAGATTTTTTTAATAAAAATATTATTCCTAAAAAAAGAAGTGGATTTTATGATATATTTTTTTCATATATGGAAGGAGATTATAGTAATTTTTATAAAAAATCTAAAAACTTTCTAAAAAACAAGCAAAATCCAGAAGCTTTGAAGCTTTGGATAGAATTAAAAATGTTTACCTTATTTAAAAAAGATATCTTATCATTTGAAGAGGTTAATAATGTATACTCTGATAATATGAATTTGAAATTTACTCCATTATTAATTAAAGAAATTGAGAGTTTATATAAAGCTTTTTTTAAATTAGATAAATCTAGTATTAAAAACTTGTATTCGTTAAATAAGTGGTCTTTATCTGGCCCATATAGAAGAACTAATACTAGTAAGCTAAGTAAATTTGACTTTAAAAATAAATACGATGAAATATTTGTAGAAAATAAATCTATATATTTTAAAGAGGGAGGAATTACTGTACCGGATTATTTAGATAAAGTTTATGGAGGCGTTTATAAGTTAGAATCTTATATTTATGTTGATAGTAATGAATTCAACTTATATTTAAATAATTTGATTTCGGGAGCCATTATAAAAATAGATGATAAAATTATTTTAAGTAATGATACCGTTTATGGATCTAAAAATAAAGATATTATTAATATAAAACTAAAGAAAGGGATACATAAATTTACTATAGTAGTGAGCGACTTTAATAAAGAAATGTTTATGTATAGTGATAAAAAACCTTCTTTTAAAAAAATAAATTCTGTAATCATAAAGAGCAAAATAAAATATAGTTCATTAGTAGATAATATTGCCCAAAAGGTTTATAAATTAGATAATAAATATTCTTATAGTTTTAAAAATATTATTTTATCTGAAATAACTATTGATTTGACAAATAATGTGGATATGTTTTATAAATATTTAATTAAAATACCAAAAGATAATTTCTATAAATATTATTTATATTATAATTTTTATAATAATGTTTGGGGAGTAGGATTAGGTGTTAAAAGTAAATATATGCAGAAATATTTAAAGTTATCTTTGAAAAAAAATCCTAAATTTTATAAAACTAAAATGGAATATGTTATTTTACAAAATAAGCCAAATCCATATAAAGTTTTAGATGATTTGAAAGATATGTCTAAAACACTTTGGACTTATAAGTTACTAGCCTCTTATTATAAAAAAGCAAATTTATTATCTAAATATAAAGATACAGTAAACAAAATGTATAATATGAATAATGGAGCATTGTTTTTATATAAATATTTTTTAAATGATTTAAGGATTTACAATTATGACCTATATACAAAAATTTATCTAAAATTTAAAAAGAAATCATTATATAAAACTGATTATAATGAAGATGATATTAAGTATATTGCTAATGAAATAAAAAAAGCTCCATATTCAAAAACTAGCTTATATTTATTAATGGTTTTAAAAGAAGTTGATAAAAAGTTATTTTCAAAATTTAGTCTTAAAAATTTTAAAATAGAATCTATTAAAGAAACGGTAAATAGATCTAGTAAAGATTTAGAAAACTTAATAAATTCTAAAAATAATAAATATTTTATAAAAGCCGATTTTTTTCTAAAAAAATGGAAAAAATATGTTAAATTTAAACCTAATAAAGATATTATCAAAGAATTTAAGGCTCATTCTGTAAAAGAAGAATTCCCTACAACTAAATTATTGGATTACGATATCGCTTTTGTAGAAAAAGGATATTGGTTTTTACTAAATAGAAGAATTATAAAGATAAATAATTCTCAAGGATTAAGAAAATATTCAAATTTAAGAAGAGATAATTATTTAAAGATAGTAACCATTTCAAATGAAGACTTAAAAGAGTATGAACCTTTATTTACACAAAATACATCTGAAATTTCATTAAAAAAATTAAAAGTAGGTGATTATATAGAGTTAATCACTTATCAAAACTCCATAATTAACCCAGAAACATCTCTTAGTAGATTAATTGCCTTCAGATATAAAGACTTTAACCAAACTGTTATAAATGCAAAATTAGATTTATATATTGATAACTATTTCAGTAAAGGAAATAGAATATTATACTTGAGTTCTAGAAATAATTTTGATTTATCTAAAATAAAAAGTAAAAAACTAAATAATCATACTTTATACCAATACAGAGATAATAATTTATTTGGAATCAAAACCGAGCCATTTAGCTTTAGAAATGGAGATTTATTATTTCCTAGTTTAGACATTTCATCTAAAAAAACATGGAAAAAAGTCTATGAAAAGTTTCAATTATTCTACGATTATTTAACTTATTCAAATTATTCTAATACTATAATTAAAGAATTTAAAGATATAAAAACTGTTGATGACTTAAAAGATTTATATTATAAAGTCAATAAAGACATGAAGCATATTAATTCTTATTATGGGCTTTTTGATTCTACTTTTTTAAGTAAGCAGGGGAATTTAGTTTATTTTATGAAAATGATTTTAGATAAAAAGAATATAGATAATTCTGTTTTGATTTTTCATAATAAATATAATTTTTTGGATAAAAAGGATATTCCAAGATTAAGTTATTATAATGTTTTTATTTTGAGAGTTAATTTTAATAAAAAAGTTTATTATTTAGATTTTTCTAATAAATGGAATGAATTTAATAAAATTTCTCCTAATTTATATGGTCAGTTTTATTTAAGAATTGATAATGACAAAAATATTTTTAAAGAGCGATTTAAAGAAGCTAATAAATTACAAACCAAAACAGCTCTTAGTATTAAAGTTAATGAAGATAATAGTGCAGAGTTTTCATTAAAAATGACTATTCCAAGTATTTTAAGTTCATCTTTAAAAGGTTTCTTTTCAACTCAATCAGAAGCAAGAGTTAATATGATTTTTAATGCAATATTTTCTAAAAAACTAGGAGCAATTAAAGATTTCAAGGTAAATATTCAAAACAGTGATACTCCAAAGCTTCCATTAATTATAGTTGTTAATTTCAAAAAAGACAATTTCACAGAGAAGAAAGATAACAAGCTAATGATAGTAAATTTTCTTGATAAAGAATTTAGCAGTCAATTATACAGTTATGCTACTTTAAAAGATTATACAATTTTAGAAAATAGAACTCTCCCTTTGTTACTATATTATTTTAATGATATTTATACACTTAATATTAGTTTTCCAAAAGGCTATAAAGTTACTAATTTAGATGAAATAAATTTAAAAAATCAATTTGCAAGCTACAAACTAACTAAAAATATAGTTAATAATACAATAAAACTTCAAAGAGAGTATTTTATTGATAGTAATAAGGTAGAAATTACTGATTATAAATTACTAAAAAATATGACAGAAAAAATTAAAAAAATCAAAAATCAAGATATTGTTGCTGAGAAGAAATAAGAATAAAAAAGGGGCTTTCGCCCCTTTAAAATATTTACCTTGTTGTTTAGTTTATTACTTACTCATTGAGTCAAGAAATTCTTGATTTGTTTTTGTTTTCTTAAGTTTATTAAGTAAAAATTCCATAGAATCAACAGGTGTAAGAGGATGAAATAATTGTCTAAGTATCCAAACTCTATTAAGAGTTGTTGGGCTTTGCAATAATTCTTCTTTTCTTGTTGCTGAACGGTTGATATCAAGAGCAGGGAAGATTCTTTTTTCCATAAGTCTTCTATCAAGTTGAAGCTCTGAGTTACCTGTGCCTTTAAATTCTTCAAAGATAACTTCATCCATTCTTGAACCTGTATCAATAAGAGCGGTTGCAATAATGGTAAGTGATCCACCATCTTCAATATTTCTAGCAGCACCAAAAAATCTTTTTGGCTTATGAAGAGCATTGGAGTCAACACCACCAGAAAGAATTTTTCCACTTGGTGGAATAACTGTATTGTATGCTCTAGCAAGCCTAGTAATTGAATCTAAAAGAATAACAACATCATGCTTATGTTCAACTAACCTTTTAGCTTTTTCTATAACCATTTCTGCAACTTGTACGTGTCTTGTTGCTGGTTCATCAAAAGTTGAAGAAATAACTTCACCTTTAACTGATCTTTGCATATCTGTAACTTCTTCAGGTCTTTCATCAATAAGTAAAACAATTAATTTCACTTCTGGGTGATTTGTTGAAATCGCATGAGCAATATCTTGAAGAAGAACTGTTTTACCTGTTCTTGGAGGAGCAACAATTAATGCTCTTTGTCCTTTACCAATTGGTGTTAACATATCAATGATTCTTGTTGACATATTGGTTGGATTGTGCTCCATATGTAGCTTTTCTTTAGGATATAATGGTGTAAGATTATCAAAAACCACCTTTTCTTTACAAAAAAGAGGATCTTGATGATTTATAAGCTCTATTCTAAGCAAAGCAAAATATCTTTCACCTTCTTGAGGAATTCTAATTAATCCAGAAACTGTATCACCTGTTTTTAAGAAAAACTTTCTTATTTGAGAAGGAGAAACATATATATCATCTTGACCTGGTAAGTAATTTGATTTAGCATTTCTTAAAAAACCAAATCCATCGGGTAGAATTTCTAATACTCCTTCAGCATATATTTCAATTTGTTGCTTTTCTTTTAAAGCATTTAGATAAAATGAAATTACTTCATGTTTTCTATTTGTTTGTGGTGCTTTTGCTCCAAGTTCCTTGATTAAATCTTCAAGTTGATGAAGAGACTTTTTCTTTAATTCACTCAAATTTACTCTTTGAGCTTTACTCTCTTTAGCCATTTAATAACTCCTATATTGTTTTGATTAAAAAAAAGAATGACATAAAACCTATTTAATGTTTGATTTTGATTTAATTTTGTGGCATAACCAACAAAAGATAAAATCTTATACGACATTTATTAATGTTTGTCAAGTATTTTATCTTTTGACTACTTTTTTTTGGGAGATTTAGGGAAGAATTTAATTTTTATTATGATAATGGGTTTAAGTTAGTGCTAGGTTTTAAATTTAATATGAAATTAGTTAATAAATCTATTTCATTCTGTATGTCATTAAAACTTGCTGTTTCAACTGGAGAGTGCATGTATCTTATTGGAAGAGATACTAGAGCTATAGGAACGCCTTTGCCGGTATACTTTATTGTATCAGCATCAGTACCAGTTCTTCCTGGGGTGAGCTCATATTGTAGGTTTATATCTAGTTCTTTAGCAGACTTTTCTAATAACAGATTGATCTTTGAATTAATAGGAGCCCCTTTTGCTAAAACAGGACCTTTGTCGAGAGAATACTCTCCATGTTTTGATTGATTAACACTAGGATAATCTGTTGCAAAAGTTACATCACATATAATTGCAAGGTTAGGGGCTATTCTACTTCCTGCAAAATATGCTCCACCTTGGTTTGTTTCTTCTGTGCTTGTATTTACAGCATAAACTCCAATATTTAAGTTTTTGTCAATTAAATTTTTCATGACTTCAGCAATAATAAAACTACCAGATTTATTATCTAATGCTTTGCTTGAAATACGATTATTTTGTAATAATTGAGCTGTTCTTACATAAACCGCCATATCACCTATGTTTAAAAATTCTATTGCTTCTTCTTTATTTCTAAATCCACAATCTATATATATGTCATCAATGGTTAATTTTTCTTTTACTCCACCATGATGCTCTGCATTTGCACCAACAATACCCGTTATCTCTTTTTTACCCATAATTTTAATTTTCATACCAATTGCAATCTTAGGGCTTATTCCTCCAAGTTTTTCAAGATATATAAAGCCTTTGTCGTCTATTCTTTTAATCATAAAGCCAATTTCATCACCATGAGCGGCTATCATAACTTTAAAGTCTGCATCTGGATTTAAAATAGCATAAGCATTACCAACATTGTCCGTTTCTGTTTTATGAGAATAATTTTTCATATAATCAAGCCATAATAACTGAACTTCCTTTTCCATCCCTGATGGTGAAGATGTATTTAAAAGTTTTAATAAAAAGTCTTTGTTCATTATATTTTCCCCTCAAAAAACTTATTCTATATAAAATTTATCATTAAATCAATGAAAATAGTTTTATTTTTTCTTAAAAGATTTAATTAAGCCAAGTAATCCTATAATTGACCAAATAGATTCCAATAAAATAAATCCATATTGTTTATTAACCGTTGCGGTAATAGTTAATAATAATGCACCCAAAAAGTTTAAAGAATTATATGAAAAGGACTTTGCTTCCATTTTTTTCAAACTAAGTGCTGCAAATGGAATTAATATTAAAAAAGCTCCTATTAAAGATGAGTCCGCCTAAGTTTTTCTTGACTTACATCCTATAAAAAACTACAATAATTTTGGATTTTTAATTGAGTCGCTTATTGTGAAGAGGTTTTTTACGAGTGGACTCATTACAACAAAAAGTGGAACTTTAACTATATGTTATTTAAAGCTTTTATTCAAGCTTTAATTGAGCTTTTTATAAGTTTTTTTTTATTTAATTTTTTTATTCAAAATTAGATAAATTTTAAATAT
>JAMOQH010000101.1 GCA_027064085.1 bacterium
AGGGGCATCCTGATAAAAAATGTCCTGGTGTTGAAGTTGCAACAGGTTCACTTGGCCATGGATTAGCTATGGCTAATGGTATTGCAATGGGATTTAAAATGGATAAAAAGCTTAATAGGGTTTTTGTAATTATGGGAGATGGAGAGATACAAGAAGGAGAAATTTGGGAAGGAGCTATGGCGGCTAGTCATTACAAGTTGGATAATCTTGTTGGTATAGTTGATCATAATAAGCTCCAAATTGACGGAAATGTTTCAGATGTTATGAATGTTGATAGTGTGGAAGATAAATTTAGGGCTTTTGGCTGGTATGTTATAACTATTGATGGCCATAATTTTGAGGAAATTATCAATGCTCTTAAAGAAGCTGAAGAGGTTAAAGGTAAGCCAACAATGATAGTTGCAATGACTACAAAGGGAAAAGGTGTTTCTTTTATGGAAAATCAAGCTGGTTGGCATGGAAAAGCTCCTTCAATGGAAGAGTTTAAAGTGGCTTTAAATGATTTAGGCGTTAAAAATTTTGATTTTTCAGTATTTGAATAAAGAGGTAAAAGATGAAAAAAGCAACTAGACAAGCTTATGGTGAAGCTTTAGAGAAATTAGGACATGAAAATAAAAGTGTTGTTGTTCTTGATGCTGATTTAGCAGGTTCTACAAAAACAAGTATATTTAAAAAGTCATTTCCTGAAAGATTTTTTGATATGGGAATTGCAGAAGCAGGTATGGTTGATACTGCAGCGGGGTTAGCACATACAGGTAAAATACCATTTGCATCTACATTTGCAATTTTTGGAGCAGGAAGAGCATTTGAGCAGGTGCGTCAATCTATGGCTTATCAAAAGGCAAATGTTAAACTTGTAACAACTCATGGTGGTATATCTGTTGGAGAAGATGGAGGAAGTCATCAAGCTATTGAAGATATTGCAATTATGAGAGCAATTCCAAATATGACTGTTATTTTGCCTGCTGATGCAACAGAAACCGAAAAGGTAATTAATGCAATTGCAGAATATGAAGGACCTGTTTATGTAAGATTATCAAGAATGAATACTGAAATTCTTTTTGATGATAATTATAAATTTGAAATAGGTAAAGGAAATGTTCTTGAAGAAGGAAGTGATATTACTATTATTGCAATGGGAATAATGGTAGAAGAGGCATTGAAGGCTCAAAAAGTATTAAAGAAAAAGGGTATTTCTGCTGCTGTTATAAATATGGCAAGTGTAAAACCAATTGATAAAAATCTTATTGTTGAATATGCTAAAAAAACTAAAGCTATTTTAACTGTTGAAGAGCATAGTTATGTTGGTGGATTATATGGCGCTGTTGCAGAAGTTATTGTTAAAAATGCCCCTGTTAAAATGGATTTTGTTGCAATGAATGATAGTTTTGGTAAAAGTGGTAAACCAGCTGATTTATTAAATCATTTTAATTTAACTGCTGATGCAATTGTTGAAAAAGCTGTAAATTTATTGAAATAGATAATTTAAAAAACTTAGTAGGAGTAAAAAATGAAAACTATAATTTTAATTGTTTTTGTTAGTTTATTAGTTGTAGGGTGTCATAAAAACGAGCAAAAAAGTCAAAAAGATACTCACAAAATAAATAAAATAGATACTCATAAAAAATTTCAAAAAGAAAGTTTTTATGGAAAATGGAAAACTTCTATGGATATTACAATAGATGCAAAAAAAATTTTTCAGGAACAAATGCCAAAGGATATACTTGAAAAAATACCAAAAGACATCAAGATTATGATGAATATGAAAATTAATGAAACTGAAATTTATGATAAATCTGGAATAACTAATAGCAAAGGGATAGTGACGATTACTTATAGTCTTTCAGGTAAAGAAGGTTATCAAACTTCAATTATTATGAAGCTTAAACTTGAGATTTCTGAAAATTGGTATTTAGATGAAGATAAGCAAGAAATTGTTACAACTGTTATTGATAGTAAAATTACTCCTATTAATAAGATTGCTAAAGAAATTCTTAAAAATGACCCAAATACATTAAATGATTTTAGAATTATTAAAGGTGAAATAAGTAAAAGTAAGATTATTTCTATTTCTAAAAATGAAATTGAGATTGAAGAAGTAGAAAATGATAAAGATACACCAAAAGAATTTAAAAATTTAAAATTTAAATTAATCAGAGTAAAATAGATTTATACTTTTAAGCATTTCAATCAATATTTAAAAATATTGTTTTCCATGCAAAATTTAACTAACTTTATTTTATAAAGTGGATTTAAATTTTATTTGTTATTTTGTTATAAGTTTGATAAGATAAACTCTTATTAGGGTTTATTGAAAGGAGTAAATATGATTACATGTCCAAATTGCGGAAGGGAGAATAACGATAGTGAAATGATGTGTTATTATTGTGGAGAAGATTTAGATTCTGAATCCCCTCCACAAAAGGCTAAAAAAAGCAAAGGTTTTCAAAAAAGAAAGACTCAGCCTACAAAGAGGGCTGGTAATGTAAATCCTTTGGCGATAAATGAAGATTTTTTGATAATAGAGCAACAGGTGGAGTGGCTTGAAACTTTTACTGAATATGAAACTGAAAACAGGTATGCAATATTAAATCAATATGGTGATGAACTATTTTTTGCAGAGGAAAGGTCTTCATTTTGGGCTAGGATGTTTTTGCCATCTCAAAGACCTCTTGATATAGAAGTTTTTAATAATTATGGTGAACTTGTAATGGCAATAGAGAAGCCGTTTAGATTTTTTGTTCCTGATATTACAGTTTACAATGAGAATGACCAACCTATAGGGATAGTGAAAAAGAAATTTTGGTCATTAAGAAGAACTTTTTTTGTTTTGGATATAAATGGTAATGAAATCTACAAGATTGTTGGTCCTATTTTTCATCCATGGACATTTAAAATTATGAAAGATGGAAAAGAAATTGGTAAAATATCCAAAAAATGGAGTGGTATGGGCAAAGAAATGTTTACTGATGCTGATACATTTAATGTTGAATTTCCCCATGGTGCAACAGATGAAGAAAAGAAAATTTTTGTTGGTGCAACTTTTTTAATTGATTATTTATATTTTGAAAACAATACTAAGGGAAGATACTAGAAGTCTAAAGTTTCTATTGTATAAAAGCAAGATTTTAGCTCGCTTTTGCGAAATAAGACTTTATTTTAAAGGTTGCTTAAACTAAAATTCTAGTTTATAATACTTATGTCTTAATGCGTCTGCAACAGCTTTATGAGTTAAATGTCTATCGTGAGTATTCACACCTCTTTTTAAATCAGGATACACATTAGTAGCTTTTTTTAGGCCAAGTCTCGCAATTTCCTTAATATATGGAATGGTAATATTTGTTAATGCAAAAGTTGAAGTTCTTGCAACGGCACCAGGTATATTTGGGACAGCATAGTGTATTACATTGTCTACTTTATAAATAGGATGTTCAAATGTTGTAGCTTTGATTGTTTCTGTAATTCCTCCTTGGTCAACAGAAATATCTACAATAACAGAACCCTTTTTCATTTGTGAGAGATAATGTTTTTTTATTAATTTAGGAGTTTTACCACCTGGAATTAAAGCTGACCCGACAACAACATGTGATTGAAATAGTGCTTCTTCAATATTTAGAGTATTAGAAAACATTGTTTGTATTTGACCTTTGTATTGATTATCTAGCTCTCTTAATCTTTTCATATTTACATCAAGAGCAATAACATTAGCTCCAATTCCTAAAGCCATTTGTATTGCATTTTGACCAGCAACGCCAGCTCCTATTACTGTAACAGTACCTTTTTTTACACCAGGAACGCCCCCAAGTAAAGTACCCCGACCGCCCTTATTGTTTTGAAGAAAATAAGCTCCTAATTGTATGGCCATTCTGCCTGCAATTTCACTCATAGGTGCTAAAACAGGTAAATAACCACAATCTTCTTCTATAGTTTCATACCCAATGGAAGTTATTTTATTTTCAAGTAAAAAATTTGTTAAATTTTCATTGATAGCTAAATGAAGCATTGAGAATAAAATCTGATTTTCTTTGAAGTACTTAAATTCACTTTCTGCAGGCTCTATTACTTTAACTATAATCTCTGATTTTTTATATAATTTTTTTATATTATCTTCTATTTGAGCACCAGCTTTTTTGTATTCATTATCTGTAATTCCTATGTCAATTCCGGCATTATGCTCAATGATAACTTTATTACCCTGCCTAACTAATGACTTTACATTTGCAGGAACTAAACCAACTCTATTTTCATCTTTAGCAATTTCTTTAGGTACTCCAATAATCATACTTGCCTCTTAAATAAAAACATTTTATACCTTTTTATGATAGTAATCAAGTAGTAATATCTTAAATTATGTATTTAATCGTTTTCTAATGGAAATATCTCTTTTCCATTTTTTAGATTTTGTATAATTAATTTTCCTGAATTTTTATCTAATTTTCCATTATAGTTTTCAAAAATAATGATTGTACTTGCTTTAATTTTGCTATTATATGAAAATAATTTTGTGTAATTATTGGGCTTTTTAAACTCATATATAAACACAGTATTGTCTTTAATCCCTATTGCTGATAATATTTTTTGATATTTTTTATTTTTTATTTTTAATTTTTTATTATCATTAAATATTACTTCACCTTCTTTGTAAAATAAAGTATTTTTTTTATTATCTCCTATTTTGCATTCTAAATCGTTAATAATAAATGCTTTCATTTCTTTTTTACCATTATAATATAGTTCATTATTTGAGTATAAGCCATCTGGGTTTATGGGGTCTATTGCTCCTAAATACGATGAGATAGAATTATTAGTAATTATTTTATTATTAATATCAAGTTTTTTAGCTATAATAGGGTCTGATTTTCCTAGTTGATATGATAATCTTAAATTTCCACATGGTATTTTATAAATTTTTATAAATTTATCTTCATATTTTTCCAAGAATTTATATTTATCAAAAGATGAGGATAGGTTTATTTGATTTTTAGGTATTAAAGCTAATTTAGGCCTATTATTTTCTATCCTTTTTGTGCTTATATTTTGAGTATTTGTTTCAACTGCATAATCACAATCTATTAAATATAAGTAATCAATTAATAAATTTCTGCTTCCAGATATCTGAAAATATCCAATGATATTATTTTTTAAGCAGATTCCTGTTCTTAATTTATTTTTTTTAGCTGATTTAGTTAAGTTTTTTTTTAAATTCTCTATTTCAATATTTTTTTTACCTTTAAATATTAATGGATAATTAAATTGTAACAAAGTATTTTTTTCTGATGATTTTTTATTTAAAAATCCATAAGCAATATTATTTTTTCCATTAATTAAAATGGTAGGATAATTCGTGATTATTGGCCTAATTAAGTTTTTTTTATCTTGTAATCCTCCTTTTGTACTAAAATCTAAAAAGATATTATTTTTATTATAAGTATTGTTTTTAAAAAAAGAGCCTGTTTTAGAATATTTTACTCCTCCTGAATCAATTACTTTTAAATAGTAATTTTTTTTATTAAAAAAGTATATTTCAAAGTAATTTTTTTTAGGTATTTTTATTTTTAAATATTTAAAGGGTAATTTTTTATTTGTAGAAATTTTAGAGTCTTGAATATATTTATAATTATTATTCCAATTATTAGTTTTTAAAATTTTATTTAAGTTATTAAAATATATAGTATCATTTATTTGTAATAATTCTTTATAAACTTTAAATACTTTATTGGTTTTTAAATTATTAATATTATATTTATGATTATCTACTATTAAAAAATCTTTTTTATAATAAATATTATCAATTTTTTGCTTACTAATTAAATGTACTAGCTTTTGTTTTTTTATGATATTTATAATTAAATTATTTCTAAAATTATTTTTATATATAAATAATTCGTTATTTGAGTATATAATACTCTCGTCACTTAAAGGAGTTTTTGTTATTTGATTAATATTTTTTAAGTTGATTATTTCACCTAAATTTGTAGTTCTTATCTCTGCACTAAAAACATCTTTTAATCCATTTTTCTCTGCAATAAAAAAGAGTTTTCTATAATTAAATTTATAATTGATTTTTATATTTTGTGTAGTTATTAGTAATAATTTTTTTTTGCTTAATTCAGTTTTTAAATAATTTGTAAAAATATTGTTTTTAGCTTTTATATTTTTAGGCTTTATTATAATTAATATTAAAAAAATTATAATAGTGATTATAATCAAAAAATATTTCCGAGATTTTAAATAATTACTTATTGTCATTTATAATATTTGAATAATTCTTTTTAAAAAATTTATCTACTTTTTTCTCAACATTAATTACTTTAATTATTTTACCACTATCTTTAACTTTAGATATAGATGAGAGGGTAAGAAGTAATAATATTATTATAAAACTAGATACAGATATAGACAGCATAAGTGTATTTAATTTATCATTAATAATACTTGTATCATATTCATCAATATATGTTGATAGAAGTTTTTCCTTTTCATCTTCATTAATATATTTTGTAACAACAATCTTTCCTTTTTGTGAGATAGAATATAGTAAATTAATATAATCAAAGTGATTTATTAGTATCCTTGTTCTTAGCATATCCAGATCTTCTTCTTGCTTAATTAATTCATACAATGAATATTCATCCTGAGTTAAGTCATTTTCTATTATATCAATTTTACTTATTTTGGCATCTTTGATTGGAATTGATTTTTTAATTATTTTTAATTCATCCCTTTGTCTAACATACTCTAATAATATTTGTTCAATATAAAAAATTCTAAAGATATTTTTGTTATTGTTTTTATTGTCAGGATTAAATGAGAATTCACCTTTTTTAATATTTAATATTTCTCTAAACGCATCATCATAATATACTTCAGTGATAAGATTTTCTAAATCTTCTGATATATATCCATTTTCTAAAAGTATTGTTGTTATACTTTTTATTTCCTTTTTAGCTCTTGAAGTAATTTTTTTTAGTATCTGTTTTTGTATTATTTGTTTTTTTACTAAAAAAACACCTAAACTTTTATTTATATCTTTGTAAGAAAGGTCAATAATATTGCCTTTTAAAAAAAAAATTGAGATTTCTCCGAGATTTTGTGATTTTATTGTAAGATTACCTGATTTATTTTGCTGGTTTAACATTTCAAAAATAGATATGATATTAAAATCAGTAAGCTTTCCTTTTAACATATAATTACCTTATAAATTTTTTTCTAATTTAAGTTCTTTAATTTTTTTATAGTAAAATTTGGCTTTTTCACTGTCTTTTTGTTTATGTAAGTTATATAGCTTCTCATAAGATAACATTTTTGCAATATAGGATTTAGCCACAATCGCTAGTGATAATGCTTTTAAAAAATAAAATTCACCATTTTTAATATCATGTTTTCTTAAAGAATCTTCACCTCTTAAAATATTTATAATTGATAAATTATATTTATTACCTGCTCTTAAGGAGTAATACTCTGCTTTATCGCATTCATCTCTAAATTTTTCATCATTATTAAGTTTTAAATAAACTTCAGCTAAAAGTTGATGAGTTTCATATCTGAAACCTTCTAGTTCCATTTCATTTAACAGTTCAAGGCTATATTCTAATAATTTTAGAGCTTGGTTATAATTTTTATTTTGTAATTCTAACGCGCCCATATTGTTGCTTAATAATGCTTTAATATATGGATTTCCCATATATCTATTATTTATTTCCAAAGCTCTTTTATAGTAGATTTTAGCTGTTTCTATTTGATTAGATTCCCTATAAGTTTCACCTAAATTATTAAGAGCAAGTAGGGTTTCGTGCCAGTTTTCCTTCTCGATATTATAATCAATTATCATTTTAGAATATTTAATTGCTTTATTATAATTACCTTTTTCTGATAATATTGCAGACATAACTCTATATACACCAATTAATTCCTCTTCATATTCATTATTTTTTTTATTTGATAATTTATTATGAATAATACTTAATTGTTTCATTGCTTTATCAAGTTGATTTTTAGTGTAATATGCCCAAGATTCCTTTAGTATTAGATTATAGTATTCCTTGTCATTACTTACAAAAGTTTTAGCAATATTTATACTCAAAAATGATTTGGCAACATCACCTATAATTTGATAGTTATCGAAATATTCTAAATAGAGTTCAAAATAAATGTTTTTATCAAAGATTTGTGATGCTTTTAAGTATTTTTTAGCCACATCAAGATATAATTTACTATTTTTATGATTTCCTTTTTTTCTATAAATTTTTGAAATTGCAAGAGCGGTTCGTACATATAATTTTATATCAGGTCTATCAATATTTTTAAAGAATAATAAAACTTTTTTATAATATATTAATGCTTCATCTAACCATGATTTATTCATTGAACTTTTTGCTGCTTTAAAATAAAATTCAATTGCTTTTTGATAATTACCTGCATTTTCATAATGATATGCTAGTACAAAGTCAATATCTTTTAATTCTTCGTTTGTTGATGAAGTTAAAAGATTTGCTAAACTATTATGGTAGTATTTTTTTAGATTTGGCATAATACTATTGTATGCAACATCTCTAAGAAGAGCATGCTTAAATATATATCTTTGATGAATATTGCTATTTTGAAAAGAATTTCTAAAAATTAATTCTTTATCTTCTAGATTTTTTAATATTTCATCAAGAGAAATAGATAGGTCTATTTCAGAATTAGATGCGTAAATAGTTCTTAGTGGCTCAATCCAAAATTCTCTTCCCATTACAGATGCAATTTGCACAAACAGTTTTTCTTCAAAAGTTAAAGAATCTATTCTTGCTTGTAAAATAGATTCTATTGATAGAGGTATTGCTACTTCTTTAAATTTTTCATGGTTAATTTTAATATTATCATTTATGGTTAATATTATTTTTTTATCAATAAGGACTTTTATAATTTCCTCAATAAAGAAGGGTACACCAGATGATTTATTATAAATTTGTTCAATAAAATTTTCACTTATATCATTAGTGTTTTTTAGAATAGAAACGATTAATTTTTTAGAGTTTTCTTTATCTAAACCATTTAGAGTAATTTTTTTTACTAAAGGGTTAGTTTCAAGGTATGTTTTTCTTCTTATAAAAATTTCAGGTCTAACTGCAATAATAATATGTACAGGCAATGATTTATAATATGATATTGATTGTTCTATTATATCCAATACTGCATCAGCAGCCCAGTGAATATCTTCAAATACTAATATTAAAGGCTTTCTTTGAGATAATATTTTAAAAAATAGTTTTACATATGTTAATTCTAGGGATTTTAATAAATTGGAGTCTAGTTTTAAATTTTGAAGATATGAATTTTCTCTATAATCAATGCCAATAAAATTACCAATTAATAGTTTTATCTCTGTTTTCTTTTCTTCATCTTTGATAGATTTAAGGTATTTTCCTATTTTTGCTTCATAAAAAGTTTTATCTTTTAACGATTTAATTGATAAAAAATCCTTAATTGCATCAATGAATATAGAAAAGGGGGTTTCGTTTTCGTATGATAATGAATGAGATTTTATTAAATAGTATTTTGAATGGGTTAATTTTATCCTTTTAATTAGTTCAAATATAAATCTACTTTTACCCGTTCCGGCCTCTCCAACTAGAAAGACTGTATTTTTATTTATTTCTGAATTATTGTGTTCTAAAACATTAATTGCTTCTTGAAATTCTTTTTCTCTTCCTGTAAATAAAGTTTCAAGGCCAAAAAATTTATTTATTACTGATTTTGAAGTTTTTATTTCTTTAATGATTAAAGAAACCCTGCTGTTTTCACCTTTAGTTAAGAAATTATTTGTTATTGTACTTTTAAATTCATTTACAATAAATACACCACTATTATTGTTTTCTGCTAAATTTCTAGTTTTTTTCAATACATCGTCTATTGGTAACATTTTTATTTTCATGTCAGAAAAAATTTTATTGACTAAAATAGTCCCTTTATTTATTACTATCGTTAGTTCTATAGGCAAATTAAAATCTTTTATGAATGCTTTAAATGAATCATATAGTTCTAATGAAAACTTTACAGCTCTAAAAGAATCATCCTCTCTTGAAATAGGTGCACCAAAAATAAAAGTCATACCATAGTGATCTAAGAATAATATAGAAGCTTTATATTTATAAACCATATTTTCTACAATGTGGTAAAAGTCTTCCATTAAGTGTTCAAATACAGTTCCTTTTACTATATTAAATATTGTATATAACTCTTTAAAATCTCCATAAACCAAATTTACAGTTTTTTTCTCTTCAGTAATAAGTTTTTTATTAAATGCATGCTCTGTAAAATAAGATAAAGACCCTAAATCTGTTTTTCCTACTTCGGGGCTTGTAACTTCTTCTGATATTGATGGTGATTTATCTATTATAAAAAGCTCATTTTCCTTAATGTAGTTCTCAAAATCAAAATGATCAAATAGTAATTCATTTTTTATTACATAGTTATACACTTGATCATAAAATTCTTTTGTAGATGTGTATCTCTCTTCTTTATCGTATTTTACGGCTTTTTGTATTATATCTGATAAATCGCTATCTATATTTGGATTTATTTTTATTATTTCTGGTACTCTTAGCTTAAGAACATCTTCTTTTGTTTTATATCTATTAAGATCAAATGGTTTCTCTCCGGTAAATAATCTCCATATAAGCATGCCAAGAGCATAAATATCAACCCTTTCATCAATGATTTCTTTTCTTAGTTGCTCTGGAGCCATATAAGATAATTTTCCTTTTAAATCATCACTTACGATTAAATCTCCTGTTTTAGCAATTCCAAAATCAACAATTTTCACATCTCCATCTTTAGATACAAGTATATTATTTAAACTGATATCTCTATGAACTAATTTACCTGTTGAATTTCCTCTGTTGTTATGAGCATAATTTAAACCCTTTAATATTTCTAGTAGTATGTATAAAATAGCTTTTGGCTCTATTTTTCTTTTATTGAAGTGATATAATCTAAATAATTTAGTTAAATCAAATCCATCAATAAATTCCATTGCAATATAGTATTCATTATTAATCTTTCCGAAGTCAAAAATTTGAACGATATTTCTATGGTTAAAATTAACCGCAACTTTTGCTTCATCTATAAACATAGATATAAATTTTTTATTGTTTGCAAATTTAGGAAGTATTTTTTTTATTACTAATTCTTTTTTAAATCCCTCAATAGATACATACTGAGCTAAATATAAATTTGCCATGCCACCCACAGCGATTTTTTTCATTAATTTATATTTTCCAAAAGATTTAACCATAACTCTACTAAACAAAACTTAACACATACTCTCATAAATTTAATTTAACTTCAAGATTTTAATTTTATTTTAATTAAAAAATGATAAAATACTAAAATGTAATATAAATTACTTAAAATTAGTATTTTTACTTGACATTATATAAAACTAAAAGTATATTTTTTTCTATGAAAGGATTTTATCTATTTTTACTAGTTTTTTTATTTTTTATTCGGTCTATTACACTGTTCTCTAATGATGATATTAGTTATTTTAAATCTATAAGTGTAGAAGTTACTGAAAATCATAATATTGATAAAGTATACTGTGATCCTAATAATCAAAATATTATTTACTATATCTCTTATGATAGGTTATATAGATTTAAAGATGGTGTATCAGAGTCAGTTATTGATTTAAGTAAAATCAATGAAGATGAAGATGATAATAGTGATAAGTTTCAAAAAGCTAAAAAAGAATTATATTCTACAATCTATCAAGAGGAAAAAGAAAATATTGAAGATGAGTATCAAATTGATGATGCAGAAGAATATTATCAAGACTTGATAGAAACAAGAGCTCAAAGAAGATATGAAGACGAACTAGAGCTATTAAAAGATGACTTTAAATATAAAAGAATAGGGGTTACTAAAGATACTCAAAAGATTGTTCCAATTAAATCTTTATTATTTTTGCAAGATTTATCTAGCCATATTATTGTTGATGCAGTTGATTCATTTTTTATTTCAATTAATGGTGGTGAAAGTTTCTTTACACAAGATAAATCTGATATTACTTCAATGAAGGTTGCTGAAGTGTCTCTAAGTAAAAGGGAGGTTTTGTTTACATCAAACAATAAGTTATATCTTTTTGATGCCAAAGAAAATATCATATCTAAAATAGATATTTCAGATTATAATAATGAAATAATTATTGCAACTACAACTTATTATCCTTATATAGTAATTTTAACAGACAAAAATATACATTTATTGAAACAAGATCAAGATAAGCTAATAAGGGTAAAAAAAATAGGTTTTACTCCTAAAAATACAGAAGAGTATAAGTTATATTATTTTAGTGGTAAATATATTTTTATTACAACAAGGCATGCTGTTATGGTATATGACATATATTCTAATAGTGTAAAAATAACAAATTTTAAGTACTATGAAGTGAATGATATAACTTTTAAGAATAATACTTTATACATTGGTACAGACTTAGGTTTTTTATCTTATAATATGTATACTCAAAAAGTTAAGAATATAAGCTTAGGGCTTTTACCTGAACAAGTATACAGTTTGTCTGTATCGACAAATAAAGATATTTTTGTTACCAATCATTATAGTCTCTATCAATTAAAACAATTTAAAACAATAAAGGGATTATTAAAAGATAAAAATCTATTTGCGATAATGAAAAAAGTTCAGTTAACTTATCCTCCGCTTGAGGAAATAATTAATGCTACATATAAACATAATTCTATTTCAAGGTCTAAAATTTCTTCTATGTATTCAAGAAGTAAAATTGCACCTTTCCTTCCTACTTTAAATCTTAAATATGTAAAGCCAATGCAAAATGCAATAGATCCAATGCACGGAGATTCAAATCATAATCCTATATTAGATGGACCTCTCTATAGTGCTCAATATTCTTCAAATCCATATTTTGAAGCGTTTTTATATTTTGATTTATCTTCATGGGTTTTCGATATAAAGGAAATGAGAGTAAACAGACTTAACAGTGAAATGAATGAATTTAGAGAAAAACTAAGTTATGAAATAACAAATTATTATAATAGTAGACAAGTATTAGAAGTACTGTACATTTTAACAAATAATTTATCAGAAAAGCTTTCGTTTAAAATTCAAATATTAGAACAAGGAAAGTTGATAAATTCTTTATCAGGTAAGAAATTTTTTTAAGGGGTTTGTATGAAGTTTTTCTTTATATTATTAGCTATTTTAACTTTACCTTTAATGGCAAAAGTAGATTTGAATACTGCATCTAAGAGTGAGTTAACAACATTATCAGGAATTGGGGCAGCAAAGGCTCAAAAAATAATTAATTTTAGAGAATTTGAACATCCTTTTAATTCTGTAGATGATTTATTAAAAGTTAGTGGGTTTTCTGAAGCTTTAGTTGAGAAAATTAGAGATGAAGTAACTATTGGAGTCGTTTCTAAATCAGCTACTTCTAGAAAGGCAAAAAGAAGAAAATCTGCAAATGCTGATAAAATAGATAGTATTATGAGTAAATTTGATAATGAGCCTAAAATAGAAGAAGTCCAAAAAGAAGCTTTGAAATATGCTCATATTAATAATGGAAGATTTGAGTCTTGGATTTCAAGAGCAAAAAATCAAGCATGGCTTCCTAAAGTGTATGTAAAAGGTCAAGTAAGAAGAAAAGATAAAAATGATTATGCTAAAGATGTCTTTTCAACAGGAACTTTTACAGACCAAGGAGTTACAGTTGAAGATCAATCATATATTGAGGCAAAAGCAGAATTTGATTTAAGAGAGCTCGTATTTCATCCTGATGAGCTTAGAGTTAATAAAGAAATTTTAACATCAGTAAAAGATAGAAAAAAATTATTAGAATATATCACGAAGTTATATTTTAATAGAAGAAAAAATCAAATTAATTTAGTTTTAAATCCTCCAAGAAGTTCAAAAGGTCTTTTAAATGCTAAAATGAAAATAATGCAACAAACATCAATTATTGATGCTTTAACAAATGGATATTTTAGTAAAAATATTAAATAAGGAGAAGATAATGAAACGAATAAATATCTTTTTAATAGCTTTCTTCTCTCTTTTATTTATTTCTTGTGGCTATACATTTGTTCCAAATTCTGATTATGATGTAGATTTAACTCCGCCTTATGTTCTTGGAGTAACTTGGAATGGAAATAATAAATTAGATATAAGTAGAAAAACTAATAGCTCTTTTGATGAAATATTAAATATATCAGATGAGGAAGCGAGTGTAAAAGGCAAAAACTATAATGTAGCTATTGACCCACAACTACTTATTACATTTTCAGAAGATATGCATGTAGATTCATTATTTCAGTATGGAGTATCGGAATCTGTTGTAGTAATAGAGGGCGAACCATCTAAATCATTTCTTTCTGATATAGCATCTCCACCGCTTAGTGACACTAATGTTGGTAAAATATTAAGAGTAAAAGTGAAAATGCTTGGTGATAACAATAAAAAAGAGTTGTTGCTAGATTTTTCAGATGCTGATGATTGTGTTACTGAAGATGATTTTAAAACAAAGTTTTGTAAGCTTAAAAAGGACACAAACTATACTTTGGTTATATCAAAAAAGGTAATGGACAGTAATGGTAAAGAATTAATTTTAAAGTTAGATGATGGAAGTAAGGCTGATGATAATTTTGTTTTATTATTTAGAACAACAGGTACTCCTCCTACAGTAACATCTACCCAACCGCAAGATTTAGAATCAGGTATTTGTTTAAATTTACAGGAAGTTAAGGTTAATTTTTCTACTGAAATGGATACTTCATCTGTTACTAGTAACTCACTTTATCTTTCTGCAAATGGTACAAATGTTACTGATACTGATTTAACTGTAGAAAAACAAAGTGCAACATTAAAGCTAAATTCAAATTTAACAGCAAATACTACATATAAAATTAATGTGGAGGCGAGAGTAAGGTCAAAATCAAGAGTAAATATAGAGCCTGTTACTTTTACTTTTACTACAGCGGCTTCTGCTTCTAATCAAGGTCCTGCTTTTACACAAGACCCATTAGCAACAGTTATTGGTAATTCAATTACAGTAACATGGAAAACTGATGTTAAGTCACTTGCTGATATAAAATATGGAAAAGGAGCTACTGCAAATACAGTTTTTCCTTATAGTACCTATGATATTAATCATTCAGTAACTTTTGATGTAAATCAGGGGCCTGGTAATTATGTTGTTTCTATAACCCCTAAGGATAGATGCGGCAATGTTTCAAGTCCTAGAATGGCAAATGCTACTATATTAAATCATCCACTTATTTCAGAGGTTTCAGCAAATCCAAATACAAGTAGTAATGAATTTGTTGAATTGTATAATTCAGGAGATGCACCGATCAATCTTTCTGATTATACTCTTGTTCTTGGAAGTGATGAATATCCTCTTGAAAATCAAATACTGCCTTCAAATGGATATGCCTTGTTAATTGATACAGGAAATAATCTTAATATAAGCGGGGCTGATGTTGTAATATTGCAGGATATTGATTTAACAAAATCAGAAGATGTGTATTTAAAATACAATGGAACTAATGTTGATTCATATACATACAATCTTTCTAGTAGTGCAACAGCAAGTGCAAATTTATCAGCACAAAGAATTGATGTGTCTCTAAGAAATAGTGATGATGCAAATTACTGTGAAGCAACTCCTACTCCGGGAGTAGCAAATGCTTGTCCATAGTTTATTAACCATATTTAAAAGTTCATATTAAATAATTAAACTTTATTTTATATTTATAAACTCCATATAGGATTTCTACTATAAATCATAAGTAAAGTTAATTTGACATTTTATATATTAATGATAGAATAACTATTCATTTTAAGGAGTATCTATGATATTAACCCGATTTTTAATTGTTTTTACCATGATTTTATTTTCTTTTCCCATTTTTTCTGCAAAAACACATACTTTTAAAGTAAAAAAACTTTCTAAAAAAATGTTACCTAAGTGGAAAACACAAAAAGAGAAATTATCAGATAACAGAATTTTAAAAAATACTACCTTTAATGCTTCGCCAACAGGAGAATTATATTTACCTGCTGAATTTGCAAAAATGGAAGGTATTTTGATTCAACCCGGGCTTTTTGATTCAGAAAGTATCACTTATTACAAAAATATGGTTAAAGCAATACATGATTCTGGAGCAAAACCTTTTATTATCACTAAAAATAATTCAGAAAAACAAGCTGTAATAACAAAATTATTACAACCAAATAATATCCCTGATATTGATGTTAAATTTTTAATGTTTAATTATGATAGCGTTTGGGCTAGAGATTATGGTCCTTGGGATACATATCTTGAAGGAAATAGAATAACTATTGATATGCGTTACTATTCAGATAGAACAAATGATGATAATATTCCTATTGTACTTGCAAATCTTCTTGATGAAGATATTTACAAGGCGAATCTTTTTACCGAAGGTGGAAACTTTATGAGTGATGGATTTGGGTCATGTTGGGTAAGTCAAGGGGTTGTAAATTATAATCGTAATTATAATGGTATGAATGAAACACAAGTAAAAAACATTTATAAAAACTATATGGGCTGTAATACGGTAACAGTAGTTCCTCCAATTCCAGACGAAGGTACTACTCATATAGATATGTTTTCTAAAGTACTTAATCAAGATACTATTTTAGTAGGCTATTCTAAGACAGAGTGGGGAGCTCAACAAAGAGAAATTGACCAGTTGAATGCTGCTGCTGAAGTGTATAGAAATTCACCTAAGGCAGATGGCAACAAATGGAGTATAATTAGAATTCCTATGTCATTTGAAACTTATAATGATCCGGATTGGGGAGATTATAGAGTTTACTATACTCACACTAATGCTTTGCTTGTAAATAATTATGCATTAATTCCTTTTTATGGCAGAGGAACAGACATGGAAGCCAAAAGGATATATGAACAAGCTTTACCAGAATACACTGTAGTAGGTATTGATTCTAATGCTTTTATTCCTTATGGTGGGGCAATTCATTGTACAACTATGCAAATACCTGTTAAAACTCAAAATGATTGCGGAAATGGTGTTATTGATGAAGATATGAATGAAGAATGTGAAGATAACTATCTTAATGGTAAATCATGTAGTGATTTTAATTTTGTAAGTGGTGATTTAAAGTGTAATAGCTGTAAATTTGACTATTCTGAATGTGTTTTAGGAGAGGCTCCTTTAAGTGATAAGCAAAGTGGTATTTGTAATGGTAGTAAAAAAGTTTTTTCTTATGATACTTTAACTTGGCTAGAACCTGATTATGCACAAATTACTAATTATGAAATAATAGAAACCAAGTGTGATGGATTTGATAATGACTGTGATGGTTTTATTGATAATAATTTAACAGCTTTAGATAATGTAAACCAAAAAGGTGTTTGTAAAGATAGTAAAATGACTTGTGACGGGGTAAATGGTTGGAAAGAAGATTATAGTCAAATCGCTAATTATGAAGCAACAGAACAATCATGTGATGGGCTTGATAATGACTGTGATGGAGAAATTGATAATAATTTAACAGCTTTAGATAATGTAAACCAAAAAGGTGTTTGTAAAGATAGTAAAATGATTTGTGATGGGGTAAATGGTTGGAAAGAAGATTATAGTCAAATTACTAATTATTCTAAAAAAGATAATAATAATGATGGATTGGATAATAATTGTGATGGCCAAATAGATGAAAATCAGAAAAATTATAGTGGGAGTAGTTGTAATTATAATAATTCAAATAATGCAGGAGTATTGTTTTTATTTATGATTATTTTTATTATTTATCTCCAAAAAAGAAAACATAAAGGAGTAAAATAAATTTATTTATTTAATTTTATGCTTTTCAATAAAGTCACTTAATAATTTTAAATGTTCTGGGTATTTATCAAATAGCATTTCAGGGTGCCACTGAACAGCTAATATTTTCTTGTCAGTATTTTTGAATGCTTCAATTATTCCATCTTCTGCTATTGCAACAACTTCTAGGTTTTCACCTAATTTATTAATAAACTGATGATGATGGCTATTAACTTTTATTTTTTTAGAATTATAAACTTTCTCTAAATATGGTGATAAATCTACTTTATGAATTAATTTTTGATATGGTTGTTCACAGTGATATGATAAGTTTTCATTTAATAAACGATAATCCTGATATAATGTACCCTTGAAGTATATGTTTAATAACTGAAAGCCTCTACAAATACCAAAAACAGGTTTTTTTGCTTCTAAAAATAAACCAAGTAGTTTAATTTCAAAATTGTCTCTTTTTTTTATAATTGTCCCTAAATATTTATCTGGTTTTTGCCCATAAAGCTCTGAATCAGAATCTTCACCACCTGACAATAACAGCATGTCTGTATTTTTTACAATGTCAAATAAGTAATTATCATTATCAAGGGGAGATACTAAGATAGGAAAACCACCTGAATTATATACATAAGACATATAATCTTGGGTTGTTAAAATCATATCTTGACCAACAACACCTCTTATTTTTTTATGGTCAAAATTTTTATTTGGTAAGTAATATGATGTTATAGCAATTTTAAAAATATTTATCTCAAAAATTTCATGATGTTAGTTGTTGCCATTTTCATTTTTAGCCTTAATAAACCTAGATTTCCCTTTCTTACACTTACTGCTGCACCAAAGTATATTGAATCATTAACCATTCTCATAACAATATAGTGAGAGCTTGAAGTAATTAGAACATCTTCAAATTCTCCCCAGTTTGTTACATTAAAGGATTCTCTAGATGATTTAACTACTTCAGTAAAGTATGCTGCAGGCAACATAACATCTATGTTTTCATCAAAAGAACCACCTGCAACAGGTGTGCCATCTAAATTAACAATTGCAACAGCTGCAATTCCTGATATTTCCTTAGCCCAATTCATTATAAAACTTTGTAAATCCATATTTTACTCCAAAAAATTTCCATTCGGTAATAACAACTCGGATACTTCTTTATTATTCTTTAGTAAAATAAATCTTTTACAATCTAATTTTTTACTTGATTTACAATAAACGCGTATCCACATATTTTTAATCCCCTCACTTTTACAGTTTTCAAAAAGAGGGCAGTCTTCATAATTTTCACATAATTCACTAAATATTTCTTCTGATTCTTGGTTGTATTCTAAAATTGTTGCAATTTCTTTATTTTCGTCAGAGTTATTATTTATTGTAGAATTTACACATTTTAATAAATCATCTGTTTCGTTTAGGGATTGTGGTTTTCTATTTTCTAAATTATCAATATATTCTGCTGCTTGTAAAAGTAAATTACCTCTATCCTTTACATTTTCTTTTAACATTTTATTAATTTCTATATCTTTAAATACTCCATTTTTCCAACTCATTATTTCGCAAAAAGCATCATTTCCTTTTTTTCCTGCTGAAGTTTTTGAAAATATTACTTTCCCAAGAAGAATTTGTATAACTCCAAGTAAATTACGAGATCTAACTTCAATAGTTTTGGTTTTTTTAGTCATTATTAACAATTGTAAGTAATCAAATAAGGATATACCTTTTATTGTTGCAGAAAATCCTTCTTCAAAAGAAGAAAATTTATCTTCCATAGCTCCCACCTGAATAAGACTCCTTTATTCTAGCAGAAAATGCTTATAAAAATCAACTAAATAATAAAAATCTAAATTTTCTATATGTTTAATATGGTATAGGTTTATAAGTCAAGAGGTAACTCAGATAATAGTTCGTCATTGCTTTCAGGAGATAGTTCTTGTATTCTTGCTTTATCTATTGCTTCTGTAGCTACTAATAGTAAATTTCTTGTATCTTTAATGTTTTCTCTTATACTTCCCATTATTTCCATATCTTTAAATGAGCCATTTTTCCAAGTCATAATTTTCAAAAACGCATCTAAACCTTCTTGTTGAGTATTGTTTTCTGTTACTTTTGCAAAGATGATTCTACCGTTTTTAATTGCGATATAACCTAGTTTATTTTTAGATTTAATTTCAACTAATTTTCTTTTATTTGTCATTATTATTAATTGCAAGTAATCAAAAATAGAAATACCATTTATTGTAGCAGAAAATCCTTCAAATGAAGAAAAATTATTTTTATCCATTATTGCTCCAATATAAAATCGGATTATACTATCATTTTGTAAAATTGTCAATTATTTAGTGATTACTTTTATTCTGGTTCAGTGTACTTAATTGAAAAGCTAAGTATTTTTAGATTTCCTATATCTCCAGCATAATCATCACAGACTTTTAATCTTAATTTTTTATCTCCTAATGAGTTACCATTAAAGTTATCATAAGTTCTATTGATTAAATCTATATCTGCATCATTTTCAGGGTCATCATCTCTGTCATTATCTAAAATTGAAGATGGAGTTGTTGATCTAGTCCAAATTTGAGTATAAGTTTCATCTCCTATAGCTAAATATATATTAATATCAGAAAGGTATTCATGCGTTAATAATAGTTTATTCATTTTAAATGATTTTATTGTAGCTGTTGTAGAATCAACTTGATCTGAAAAATCAGCTTCAAAAATTTTACACTCATCATCAAGTAAATCATAATTTTGATTGCCTGTATCAAAGAAAACTTCTTGCTTTATAACTTTTAGAGTGTAACTATTTTGATTATCATCCCACCAGCCTCTTACCTTTATAAAGTAATTCCCATCAGTTGGGATCTCATAATTTATTACTTCTTGGTCATTTAATCCATAAGTGCCTTTTAGCTGAGTATTGTCATCGTCGTATAGAAAAATATCTAAGTCTCCATTAGAATTAATTAAATCAAGAGTTATTTTAATGCTATCACCTGCATTAAAATAATATTGATACCAATCGTCATCATAATCACAAATCATTCTTGTATAAGGAGTATTTAAATTAAATGATTTTGCTTCACTTTTAACATCATCTTGTTCAGCAACTGAATAGCTTTCTTCGTCATCAATACAACCGTTAAAAATATTGGCTGTAAGAGTATATGGGGAGTCACAATTGGATTTATATCCATATACTTTAATATAGTAGGTTTCTACAGTTTGAGTATTTCTAACATAAACAGTTTCTCGTCCTGTTGAATAAACTGATGAATCTACTTGTGAAAGATTTCCATCTACCATTTTATATAATTTTACATCAATATCACATTCTAAATCAACATGAGTATAGTTTACATCAACTTCTAGTCCAGAATTAGCTTCACTTTGTATTTTATACCAATCTTCATCACCTTCACATATAGTTAAATTTGTGTATTGACTATCTCTAGCATCTGCATCAACTATTAATGATGCAGTATCTGATGAATTATTAGATTCAAATTCATCATCACAAGCGATAGTTCCATTTTCAATACAAGTATTTTCATCTTGATGATATCCAGCATTACAATTCCATGCACAATCATCAGGAAGTTCCCAACCACTACCGTCTGTATATGTAACTTCTACATCAACATTAACAGTAGTAGCATTTATTGGTGTAACATCATGGCAAGGAACTGTTTTGGTATTACTTACACATTGATTATTTTCTTCATGTTCGTTATCTGAACAATTAAGCCCATCTTCAATACAAGTATTTCCATCTTTGTGATATCCATCATTACACCCCCATGTACAATCTTCTGGATTGCTCCAACCAAGTCCTTCTGTATAGATTATTTCAACATTGGAGTCTACTTTTGTTGCATTATTAGGTGTAACATCATTACAAGCTACCATTTTAGTATTACTTAAACATTCATTTGATTCTTTATGAAAATTTGTATTACAATTCCAATTACATGCATTAGGAATAGTCCAACCAGAGCCTTCTGTATAAGTTATTTCAACTTGAGAATTTATTTTAGTTGCGTGATTTGGAATATTGCTATCATCACAATCAACTTGTTTTGTGTTTGAAGCACATGAATTTCCTTCTTTATGAAAAGTAGCATTACAATTCCATAAACAATCTGCTGGAATAGTCCAACCTGCTCCTTGATTATATGTAATTTCAACTTGAGCTATTACTGTTGTTGCGTGTTCAGGAGTGTTTTCATTGCAATCAACCATTTTGGTATTATTTACACAAACGCCATTTTCTTCATGTTTACCTATTTCACATGTAAGTTCATTTTTTTCACATGATTGTCCGTCATTGCTCTTGTGAAAACCTTCATTACAGTTCCAAGCACAATCTTTAGGAATGCTCCAACCACTGTCACTTGTATATGTGATTTCTGTTTGTGTTTCTGTTTGTGTTGCATTTTCAGGAGTAACATCATTGCAATCAACTATTTTGCTATTTGAAACACAGGTTTCAGATTCTTTATGAAAGCCACTGTCGCATAGGCAAATTCCCGCATCACAAGAAGAATTATTTCCACAATTTATGTTTGCACAGGGGTCAACTTCACTACTAACACATTCTTCATTATCATTTTTACTGAATCCTTCATCACATTCTATTTCACAATATGGAATAGATTGCCATGAATTATTTTCAAATTTAATTTCAACATCTTTAACTATTTCATGACTATCTTTTGGAAGATTTGGATTGTTTTGGCAGGAAACTGTTTTTATACTAATTACACATTCTCCATTCTCATCATGATAGTTATCATCACATAAGCATATCGGGAAATTATTATCATTATTACAAATTGTTCTGTGTTCTGTGTTGCAAGGATTGGGATTACATGGATTATTTGTTTCTGCTTTTTTTATACAAATTCCATATTTATCTTTGTAGCCCTCATCACATAAACACTTATAAGTGCTTCCATTTGGTTTACAGATAGTTCTATGAGCATCTTTGCAAGGATCTCCATTACACAAGCTATCCGCACTTGGGTTGGCACATGAGTAAATAAAAAGACTTAAAATTAAAAATAATAATTTATACATTTTTACTCCAAAAGATTTCAGATGTTTTATTATAACATAAAAGATAAAAAAAACAAGTAGTTAATTGTTTGCCTTTACTTAACTTCTTTACTTATTATTGCTTTTAATTTTTCTATCATTTGTCTTTCTTTTGTTATTTGCTCATCATTTAAAATTGAATTGACTGCATCTAGATCTGCTAATAGTTTATTTAATAATTCTTCTGCTTGGTAGTCTTGGCTCTCATAGTATAAATCACATACTTTTTTTAAAACAGTAATCATATTTACTAAAAAAGGAAGTTTTTCTGAACCACTGATAGAATATTCATAATTACCACTTGTTGTAGCAAATGGTGAAAAATATTTTGCTTCTGATTTTTCAAATTTAACATTATCTAAGTTATCATAGCTCCATTCAAAATTGAATATTCTTTCATTATTCATAGGTATGATAATGTCACTGTTTGGATTATTATATTCAAACTCTATAGCAATAGCTCCTTTACTCTTATTCAAGAATAATGTTTTAGCACTTAAGGTGATTTCATTACTCTTTTGTTCTGGTAAACCGTAAGAATTTAATATATTAAAATTTTCAGAAGATTTAATTTTTAAATTAAAGTTGTTTGCAATTGGAGATATTAAAAATTCAAAATTATCATCTAATTTATCTTTAATTTCAGAAATACTTGGCAGAAATATATAATTTCCTCCCCGAGTTTCAGAAATAGCTTTTGCTAATTCTTGTCCAAAATCAATTCCAACACCAAAAACTGTTAAACCTATATTATTTTCATAACTTTTTATGATATCAACAAATTCTCCTTCTCCTGTTGCATTTACATTAGGCCTTGCATCAGTAATAAGAATAATTCTCTTATTAGATTTTTCTCCATTTGAATTTAATCTTTTGTATGCTTCTTTTAGGGCAGATTCTATATTGGTAGAACCGCCTACTCGAAAATCATCAACTTGATTCAATAAAGCCTCTCTATTTGAACCAACTATAGATAAACTTCTTTCTACTGTAAAATCTTGATCGAAAGTGATAATACCTAAACTGTCTTCATTTCTTAATTTCTTTATAATTGACTTTATAGCTTCTTTAGATTGTTTAAATCTTTCTCCAGTCATAGAGCCACTTTTATCTAAAACTATAAATAAATCAACAGGAGTATGTTTAAAATTTTCACTATTAATATTAGAAGACATTATAAGTTGTGCAATATATTTGTCTTTACCATTTTCAGAAATAATAGGTTTATATTTTGAGAAAACAGTTTCTATACATATAGTGTTATTACATTCAGAATTACTGTCTATAAAAAAATCATGTTCAGAAAATGCACCTTCATAGGTAAATGCACTAGATTTAGGAACAATACCTTCATCAATTACTTCTTCTGCATAACCATTATCTTGAGAGCCTCCTGGAGTAACTCCTAATTTATTGCTTCCTAAATCAGCACTACCACAAGAAGGTAAAATTAAAATGGTGAGTAAAAAAATAATACTTAATAAAATCCTTTTCATATTTAACCTCCATAATCATAAGATAAATTATAATGAAGCAATTTATTTTCCTATTAAAAACCCTCATTTTTTATTGTTTTTAATGAAAATCAAGTAAAAAATGTCCTAGTTTTATATTTTATTAAAAAAGGAAGAACTATTCTTGAAAACAATATCAATTTATAATATAATACAAATTCTTTATTAGTAGGAGTAGGAGAAATATGTCAGAGTTAAACAAGTCTAGATGGGTACTTGGAAAACGAGGTTTTTATGATAATTATGCTATAACCTTTAAAATAGAACAACAATCGATATATATTACATTATTATATAATTTATTTTCACCAATAGATATTTATGATCCTCACTTAAAAATTTCTTGTTTAATACAATATAAAGATGACCCTTTAAAAAGTTTTTCAATTGAAGAAATCACAACTATGGAAAATGGTACATTTTCTTCCGAAACTTTTTTTGTAAAAATTAAAGAAAATATATTAAAAAACGAACGAATAAAAGGAAATATAAAGAATAATGACAATAATGTCAGTTGGGATTTATCTAATAAAGATTATCATCCGTCTTTACTATATCCGTTAAATGTATTTTATGACTTTAAATTACCTACAAATAAAATAGTTACACCTGCTATAGACTTGGCATTGTTTGGGGAATTTATTATTAATAATAAAAAATATAAACTAGATGATGTAAAAGCTATTCAAACACATAATTGGGGTTCATCAAGGCCTTATAATTGGATTTGGGGACACAGTAACAGTTTTAAAAATAATGAGGATAGTTTTTTTGAGGCATATATCTGTAAAAGGAAATTACCTTTAAATTTTATATCTCAAGCTATGTCGTTTTTCCACCTATTTTATAAGGGAAGGTCTTATTATTTTAATAATCCAATATACATGTTAAAAAATAAAAATGATTATCACATAGGCTATTGGAGTTTTAAAACAGAAAATAAAGATTTAAAAATATCTGGTTCTTTTGAGGTAGAATATAAAGATTTAATTGCATTAAGATATAAAGATGTAAATAATGAAAGCTTATTTGCCCATTATACAACAATTGGAAAATTAACTATTGACATATATCAAAAAATAGCTTGGAGTTATAATAAAATGGAAACATTAATTGATGAGAATAATGCATCTGTTGAATTTGTAAATAGATATAAAGATCCTCATGTTGAGCTATTAATTGATTAAAAGAAGAGAGTCGTGAATTTTATATTCACATTATAAAATAATTTACAGGAGAAAAAAATGGAATTAGAACAAATTTTAAATCAAGTATTAGACAAAGTTAAGGAAATGATTCCTAAAAATGGAAATATTCAAAATGATAATAATGATGAAATTATTGATGCTGTTCCTTATATTGAGGCTGAGGCAAATATGGGAAATCAAGATTTTTCAGATTTATCAGAAGAAGAAATTATTGAAAGAATGCCTTCTTTCATTGATCATACAATTTTAAAGGCAGATGCGACTAAAGCAGATGTTGATAAGGTTATTGATGAAGCTTTAGAATATAAATTTTATTCTGTGTGTATAAATTCTTGCCATACTGCTCATGTGTCTAATAGATTAGCAGATAGTGGGGTAAAAACATGTACTGTTGTTGGATTTCCTCTAGGTGCAATGAGTATTTCAGCAAAGGCTTTTGAAGCCAAAAAGGCGGTTGAAGATGGAAGTGAAGAAATTGATATGGTTATTAATGTAGGTGCTTTAAAATCAAAAGATTTTACTACTGTATTAAATGATATTTCAGCTGTTGTTAAGGCTTCATATCCTGCAAAAGTAAAAGTTATTATCGAAACATCTTTATTAAATGAAGAAGAAAAGATAGTTGCATGTACTCTATCTAAAACAGCAGGAGCTCATTTTGTTAAAACATCAACTGGTTTTTCAACTAGTGGTGCAACAGTAGAAGATATCGCATTAATGAGAAAAATGGTAGGTCCAAATCTTGGAGTTAAGGCAAGTGGTGGAGTGAGAGATCAAAAAACAGCAATTGCAATGATTAAAGCAGGAGCAAGTAGAGTAGGAGCAAGTTCTTCTATTAAGATTGTAGAGGGGTAGTTCTTTTATTAGCCGTCGTTTCAACCCGATAAATCGGTTTTACACGGTAAAAAGTAACTGCTAAGCATTTCTTTTTATATTATTCTTTATTTAAAAATTTCCAAATTCTTTGATGCCAATCAGCAGTTGAATATAAATAAGCGAAGTTATCTCCACTATAGAGGTTGTTTTCAGTATTAGCATAAGAATTAATAGTTTGTTTAGTTAATTCTAGTGCTATTGAGCTTGCTTTAAGTAATTGTTTGGTGATTTTGGTAATTAATCCTTCTATTTCATCATCTGATGTAACATAAGATGCAATATTTAATTTTAAGGCTTCATTACTATTTATTATTCTACCTGTTAATAATAAATCTTTTGCTACTTTCATTCCAACAGTAGCAACTAATCGTTTTGTACATGCAACAGGTAATATTGCTCCTATTCTAACAGCAGGGAAACCAAGCTTTACATTTTCTGTAAATACTGAAATATCTGTATTTAATATTAATCCGGCTCCGGCTCCAAGTGCAAAACCATCAACAATTGAAATTGTTGGTATTTTAAAATTAAATAGTTTATTCATAGTATTTTCCATTAATATTGCAAATTCTTTTGCATCTATTGTAGATGGAAAATTTATTAATTCATTTAAATTCACACCTGCAGAAAAATTTTTTCCTTCACCTTTTAGTATTAAAATTTTTATTTTATCATTACTTTCTATTTTATTTAGTGTTTCAGTAAATTCAATAAAAAATTCTCTTGTTAGTGAGTTTTTTTTAGAAGGGTTTGAGATTGTAACTATTGCAATTTCTTGATTGATTTTAGAATTTATAAACAATTTACTTGCCTATTGAGTGAAATTTTTCCATATCTTCAATTTTAATATTGTTATTACTATTAATTGCTCCAAAAAGTTTAACCGAATGTATTACTATAAAGAAAAACCATGATACTGCCATTATTACAGTTAAATCAAAATTAAAATTTGATAGTATCGTAGCTAAAGTTAATAGCATTGTAACAGCTACATTTATATAAAACTCTTTGTTTAATAAATCATCCATGATAATCCTCCTACTAAAACATTGGTATTATAGCAAATTTTATTCCAAAATTTAAGTGTAATATTTTAGCTTGTTAAATCAGCTACTTGTATTTGGTATCAAGGTAATCGTGAATAAAATGTCGTGCTTTTGTTTGCGTTTTATAAGGGCTATTTGTATTTATTTTTATTTTTTGTAATCAAAGATATTTTATTTATATGGTATTTTTTTAATAAATTTAATAATTCTGATATTTTTTTATATTTTATATTTTCATCAATTTTTATTTCTATTGTTTTTCCTTTATCTATTTTTTTTATTTCAATCTCAAGTTTTTGGTAGCTTATTAACTTATTATTTATTAAAATTTTATTTTTTGATAATTTTATTTTTACTGATTTTTTATTATCTTTATGAACTTCATAATTTGTTGTTGTTGGTAAATTAATATCTAGTTTAGCTTCTTTAGGTTTAAAAGATGTTGCCACTAAAAAAAATGTAAATAGTATAAATACTATATCAATAAGAGGAGTGATATTTAAATCTATTCTTTCTCTTTTTTTCATTTTTTATTCTCATTAATAAGTTCAATTGTATTTTTATTAATTTTAATTTCTATGATATCTATAATTTTAATCAAATAATTGTATCCTATTGTGTTAGGGATTGCTACAATTAAGCCTCCTATTGTTGTTATTAATGCAAGTGATATCCCCGATGCAAAATATGAAGCTTCCATACCTTTAGATGCAATCTTTTCAAATGAATCAAGTATTCCTATAACTGTTCCTAAAAGCCCTAATAATGGGGCTACTGTTGATATTGTTTTTACTGTTTCCATACCTTTTTCTAGGTTAATTATAAGTAATGAAACATCTTCTTTTATTAATTCTATAATTATTCTATCATTTTTCTCTTGATTTTTATTTATTATATTTTTTGATACTTTTTCTATATTTTTTTTAGTTTTTAGTAGCATAAAGAATTTCCAAATTAGAATAGTTATGCCTATAATGCTTAAAAAAGCTAGTATATACATGATTATTCCACCTTTATCTAAATAATATGCAAGTTTCATATTACTCCTTAATCTATTTAAGTCTATATACCATAGGAATTTTAATATTCCAACTAATTCTTTTTAGTTCATTTGGTATTTTCTTAAATCTTTTTATATTTTTTATTGTTTTTATGGCTGCTTTATCTAGTATTTTACTCCCACTTGACTTTTCTATATTTATTTTAGTAATTATTCCATCCTTATTTATTGTGATAGATACATATATTATACCTTGTTTTTTTAACCTTCTAGCTCTTCTTGGATATTTTATATTGTTTTTTATTATTCTTCTTATATAAATTAAATAATTTTTTTCTATTTCTTTAGTTTCCACTTCTTTATTTTCTACTTCTTTAGTTTCCACTTCTTTATTTTCTACTTCTTTATTTTCTACTTCTTTAGTTTCTATTTCTTTAGTTTCTATTTCTTTAGTTTCTACTTCTTTAGTTTCTACTTCTTTAGTTTCTACTTCTTTAGTTTCTACTTCTTTAGTTTTTTTTCTTTTTATTTTTTTATTGATATTTTTTTTATATTTATGAGTTCTAATTATTTTATTATTATTTTCAAGTATTATTTTTTTATTTTTAGGTTTAACTATTTTAGACTCTAGTAGATTTATTGTGATTTTTTGTGTATTAGATTTTGTTTTAGGAGCTTTTTTTATATCAATTTTTATGTTAAATAATACAACATGAAATGTTGTAACCAAAAAGAATATAAGAAAAAATATAAATTTTTCTGTCATTTTAGATTTGAAGACTCCAATACTCCATCTTCTGTAATTATAGCGGTAACTAGGTTATTTGGAATAATATCAAATGAATAATTTAGTATCTTGCTGTTAGTAGGGGCTGTTCTAACTCCATTAAGAAGTAAAATTTCATCTTTTTTGCAATTCTCAATAGTTACACTACTTCCTTTTTTTAGTAAAGGATTTATAATGGTGGTTGATGATACTATAAAAACAGGAATATTAAAATGATTCGCAATAATAGATAATGGTAAGCTACCTATTTTACTAATAACATCCCCATTTGAAGCAATATGCTCTGTCCCAATTAAAACGGCATCTATTTGATTATCTATAATCACTCTTGCTGTTTCACTAGATGTTATTATTGTGTATGGAATATTTTTATTTTTTAATTCCCATGCGGTTAATCTACTACCTTGAAAATGAGGGCGAGTTTCATTTATAAAAACTTCCACTGCTATGTTTTTTTCAATTAATTTTGTAAATATTCCTGTAGTATGACCAATACCACCAGTTGACAAGGCTCCATAATTACCAATTGTGATAAATTTATATGATTTTTTCTTGTTGAAAACTCTATTTATTGCTAGTTCTGAAATTTTTTCAGAGTATAACTTCTCTCTATTTTCAAACATTATTGCATTATCTTCTAATAGTTGTATTGTTTCTTCAATAGTTAAATCATTATTTTCTATAATTTTATCAAAATATTCAAAAATATAAGACAATGACCTAGTTGTTTTTCTTGTTTTTAAAAACAAGATTTTAATACTGTTATAATACTTTTTAAATTCATCTTTGTTTATAAATGATTTATTGTTTAAAGAGATTAGTAAGCCATATGCAGCGGCAATTCCCACAAGATTTGTTCCTCTTATTTTCATGGCATCAATAGCATCAAGAATGTCTATATAATCAGAGTAAGTTTCATATTCAACGATTGAAGGTAATAATAATTGATTTAATATTATCAGGTTATCTCTTTCGTATTTAAGTGGCTCGAATGCGATATACTTCATAATGTTAGAAATTAAAAGAGAATCCTAATACAGTTGCTTCTCCATTTGTAAAAAATATAGGTTTAAAAGCAGTTGCCTTTGCTTTATCATTTTGAGAAGAAACGGACATTACAGGCATAACAATATCCCAAACATAACCAATTAGAAAGATAGTTGCACCTCCAATAAATGCATAATGTTTTCCCGGGTTAACTAACTTATTATCTTTATTCATATCATTAAAACCATTATAACCATAAGCCATCATTCCAACAGCAGCACCTTCTAGTACGAAATTTGTTATTGCTAGCATAGTTTCACCTGAATACCATAAACCTAAACCATTAATAGGAGCAACTCCAAGTAATAATGCAGTAGAAGTACTTTTTAGATTTTCATTTTTTACACCAAGCTTATATAATGATGATTGAGCATTTGCCTTAACTTGGTTATCTTCATCTATTTTGACTATCTTTTTTAGTGCAGGAATAGCTTTTTTATTTTCTAATTCTCCAAGTGCAACAGTAATCTTTCTTCTAACTAAAGCTGAATCATCATCCAAGGCTTCAATAAATGCATTAAATACTGCCTCTGTTTTAATATATTTTAGCGTTTGAACAGAAACTGATCTAATATATTCTGTTTTTCCAGTTTTTAAGACATTAATAATGGCATTAATTGCATCTTCATTATTATCATATTTTGATAAAGAGCTTAAAATTGATGATTGTAAATCTTCTTCTTTTGAAGACTTAAGAGTATCAAGCAAAGTTTTTAAAGATTTATCATCTTTATACACACCTAAAGTTCTAGCGGCAATCATTTTTACTTCTAAATTTTCTGATTCAGAATTTAAAATTTCAATAACCTTATCTTCATATTTTTTATCTTTTTGAGCATATCTTAAACCCATTTTCTTTTGCATTATATCTGTTGAACTTAATAAAGCATTAACATCTTCTTCTGCAAAAATAGATGTTGAAAATAAAATTAAAAATAAAGCGATTAATAAGTTTTTCATGTTAACTCCTATTCTTTTCGATTTTTATACCAAGCATATTCTCTGGATGTTTACTGTCTTCACCCTTTTTATAAATAATAATTTTAAGTTTAGATTTACCTATGTCGTGAACCTTTACTTTTACTGTTCTTTTTATTCTAAATTTATATGATTTCATGTAGGTAAAAATACCATAACCGGCACCTTCAACATATAAGTCAAAGTTAAAAGTATATAAACCTGGAGATGATGAATCATTGAATATAGTTAATTCTTTTTTACCCAAACGATCTTTTGTTAAAATATTATTGCCATTCATTGTGATTTTTACTTTTGTAATTTTAAAGTATCCATCATCTTTATTAAGTAGTTTTACAACTAGTTTTGATGCAGATATTTCATTGTTAATCAATGAGTTTTTAAGAAAATCAATATCCTTTTCTTCTTTTTTAATATCTTGATTAATTTGATTAATAATTTTATCAAATTCTTTAATTTCATTTTGATATATTGAGTCACTATTATTTTCTTTAGAGTAAAGACTAAAAGAGATGCTAAATATTATAGTTATAAGAAATAATACCTTATTCATTTAAACCCGATAAAAAGTACAGAATTATAATATTATTAACTTGGTAGGTTTGTCAAGATTTTTTAATATTAATATATAATATGTATCTTTTTTTCTTTAATAAAATTATTTATCTGATAATAAAGATATAAAAAGAATACTGTAGAGATTATTTCAAAAATAAAAGAGCCCATATCTCTATTAATGACAATATTAGAACTAATGCTCAAATTAAACAGAATAAATATTAACTTTTCCATAAAAATAAAGGTAAATGTAATTCTGAGTAAATTTATAAAATCAAAAACAATAAATTCTTTTATTTTATAAAAAAGAATTAAATATATCAAGAAATAGGTAAATGTATATACAGGATAATTTGCATAATAAAAAACATCTGTAAAGTATCCTGCAATTAAAACATATGTTCTAAAATAATTTTTATTAATATTTTTTTTATATGATAATAAAATTATTGATAATAAGAATAGCTCGGGAACGGATTTAGAATAATATGACAATACTATCATTATTATTGTATTTATAAAAAAATATATAATCATCTTTTAATCACAAAAAAATATTTATCATTATAAAGTTTTTTGGGAAGCTCTACATCAATATTTACAAAAATATTATTTTTAATTTCTCTCACTTTAATAACTTTCCCAATATAAATTCCTTCTGGAAAAATGGAATCGTAACCATTGGTAACAATTTTATCATTTGCTTTAATGTTAACCCCATTTTCAACATATTTTAACTTTAATTTTAACTTCTTTTTATCATTTATACCTGTTGCAAATGCAAATATTTTATTTTTACCTACCCAAACTGGAATGGAAATCTCTTTACTCGTAATCGGAATAATTTTAATTTTATTTCCTTGTATTTTATCTGTTATTCCAATTACACCTTTAGCTGTAATTATACCTAAATCTTTTCTTATTATTTCATTGGATATATTTTCTGCAATTAAATTATTATTTACCGAGGTAAAATTATTTACTATATGCTTAATTGGAACTAAATTAAGTTTTATGTATGATTTCTTTAGGTTTAAAGCGTCTTTTAATTCACTAATTTCAATTTTATAAATTGAAATTAGTGAATTTTCTATTAATAACAACCTATTTTTATTTGCTAACTGAATGTTTTCTTTTTTTATATTAACTAAATCAATGTAATCCACAAAGAAAAATTTTATTGTGTCAAAAAAAGATGAAGTACTTTTTTTCATTGTTGTGATTGAATTATTAATTGGAGAATAAATTAATAGATTTTTGGTATTTACTCTAAATATAAGCAATGAAAATAATATTATTACGAGCCAAAAATCCAATTTCTTATAATTTTTTATCATTTTTTATATTTACTTATATCTTCAAGCATTATTCCAGCTCCTCTAACAACTGAGAGGAGGGGATCGTCTGCTGTTGAAACAGGAACACCAGTTTTTTCTCTAATAACTTTATCTAAGCCATGTAATAAACTTCCTCCACCTGTTATAACAATACCTCTTTCGGCAATATCTCCCGCTAATTCTGGAGGAGCTTCATCTAGTACTTTTATAATAGATTCAATTATTTCATTAACTGTTTTCTTTAGTGCATCTAAAATTTCATCAGAGTTAATTGTAATTGTTGTTGGTAGCCTTGTAACTGTATCATATCCTTTTATTTGTGCTTCTTTAATTTTTTCTGTTTTTACAGCTGTGCCTAGTTCTATTTTAATTTGTTCAGCTCTATTTTCTCCAATTTGTAGGTTTTTATTACTTTTGATATATTGCATAATTGCTTCATTCATTTTATCGCCACCAACAATACCTGAATATGATGCAACTGTTTCTGAAAGTGAAATTAAACCAACCTCTGTTGTTCCTCCACCAATATCAACAATCATACTGCCGCCGGCTTCATTTATTGGTAATCCTGCACCTACTGCAGCCGCTAAAGGCTCTTCTACTAAGTAAACTTCTCTAGCTCCAGCTGTTCTTCCTGCTGATTCTACAATTTGCCTTTCTGCATCAGTTATTCCTGTTGGAACGGAAATAATAATTCTTGGCTGTATCAGCATTCTTTTACTATGGGCTAATCTAATAAAATGTTTTAACATTTCTTCTGTTTTTTTAGCATTAGAAATTTTTCCATCTTTTAGAGGTCTTACTATTTCAAGGCTTACGGGGTTTCTACCTAACATTCTTTTAGCTTCTATTCCAACTGCAAGAACCGCTCCTGTTTTTTTATTTATTGCAATAACACTTGGTTCATTGATTACAATTCCTCTTCCCTTTACATATACAACAGTATTTGCTGTACCTAAATCTATAGCTAAATCAGATGCCCATCTTGAAAATAATCCCACTCTAGATGCCTCCTTTTATTTTTAATAAGTATAATACAAAACAATAAAGACAAGTTATATCAAATTTATGAATACTTTACAATTAATTTTTTAATAATTATTTAATGCTTTCTTATGACAAAAGTTATAAAATATTTATAGCTATTTTATGATAAAAATATTGTGTTTTAAAGTAATAATGAATGGAATATTAATATTTTATTTAGCACATAGTAAGTTTTAAGCTTTAATAATAGGAGTAATTGATTTTTTTTAATTAAATGTTCAATTCCTAAATTTTATTTTATTAATTTGCACTTTTTTCATTATTTCATATAATGAAAATCCTTGGAGGAACTATGATAGAAAATACATTTTTGCATGTAAAGGGTATAGGACATAAATCTGAAGAAAAATTTTGGCATAAAGGTTATTTAACTTGGGAGGATTTTATAAGAAGAGGAGGTACTTCAAAAAAGAATCATTTGATAAAACTTGAATTAGTTAAATCTAAAAATGCTCTTGAAACAAAAGATTATAGTTACTTTCAAAATAGATTAGCTAAAATTGAAAGATGGAGATTCTTTGATTATCTAAGAAGTAGTGTGGCCTATATTGATATTGAAACAACTGGCTTTAAAAGTGGAAATAATTATATTACTACTATTGCTTTATATGATGGAAAAGAAGTAAAATATTATGTTTATGGTAAAAATTTAAAGAAATTTAAACAAGATATTAAAAACTATGATTTAATTGTAACTTACAATGGTGATTTATTTGATTTACCGTTTATAAAGCAATATTTTAATATTGATTTACCTCAATTTCATATTGATTTAAGATGGATTTTTGCAAATCTTGGATACAGAGGTGGTTTAAAGGGGATAGAAAAGGCCTTGGGTATATCAAGAGGTGAATTAGATGGAGTAACTGGATATTTTGCTGTTTTATTATGGCGGGAATATAAAAAAAATAAAAATAAAAGAGCTCTTGATACATTAATTGCATATAATATTGAAGATGTTATTAATTTAGAGTACTTAATGTTTACGGCATATAATGTTAAACTTAAAGAATTATCCATCTATAAAGAAGAACTGCTCTTAAAGATACCTACTCCACCCGTTATTGATATTCAACCAGATGTGGAATTAGTGAATAGATTAAAAGAGTATGTAAATAGATTTAATTATTAATTTTAAAAACCAAAAATCTTACTCAAACTTGACATAAAGTTTAAAAAGTATTTTAATGGAAAATATTATTTGGGAGTACAAATGAAAATACTTGTAAGTTTACTATTAGTTTTTATGGTTTCATGTAGTGGTGGTAGTACATCAAATAAAGATATTACATATAAAACCAATAGTAAGGATAAGACGGTGTCTTATCCTACTAAAAATACAAATGGAGAGAAAAAAAATAAAAAATATAAGAAAAAACATAAGAAATCTTATTACTCAAGAGAAGATAATCGTTTTGTAGAAATTAAAGATAGACAAGATGTAAGAGTAGCTCCAAATTCTAAAGTTGAAGACTATTTAAAGCCATATAGAGCAAGTTTAAAAAAGAAAACAGATGAAGTTATTGCAAAACTTAAAATTGATTTAACGAAAAAGGGCTATAGTAATTCATTAGGTAGATTCGCTTCACAAATCATACTTGAGAAAGCAAGAAAATATTCAAAATTACATGTGGATTTTGCTCTTTTAAATAATGGAGGTCTAAGAAAACCTTTATATAAAGGAGATATTAAAATTAAGGATATTTATGAATTAATGCCTTTTGATAATTACATTGTTGTTGTTTCTGTAAAAGGAAATGAAGTGAAAAAAATGTGTGGAGAAATAATACATCATCATGGTTTGCCTATGGCGGGTATTGCAATTCGTGCAGGAGAAACAGATGATAAATACTGTAGAGTTAATGGAAAAGATATAGATGAGAAAAAAGATTATTTAATTGCAACTATCAATTATTTATATAATGTGGGTGAGGGTGTTCCTTCTTTAAAGCATGGAAAACTTGTTAAAAATATGACTAACCACTTATTTAGAGATGCAATTATTGAATATGTAAAAGAAAAGAAAGTGATAGATAAAATTATACCAGTTAACTATTCATATCCAAGAAAATAATTAGGAGCTATGTATGAAAAGAAGAGATTTTATAAAAAAGACAGTTATAGCTGGTGGATTATTAGCTTCAAGTAACTTATTAGCAAGTGAAAAGCCTAAAAATTCAACACTAACTATTTTGCATACTAATGATACTCATTCAAGGCTTGACCCATTTCCTAAAGGCAGTGGTTATCGTTCGGATATGGGAGGAGTATCAAGAAGGGCAACACTCGTAAATCTTTTAAGAAAAAAGTATCCTAATTCTCTATTACTTGATGCAGGAGATGTTTTTCAGGGTACTCCATATTTTAATTTTTATGAAGGACGCTTAGAATACGAAACTATGAGTATGATAGGTTATGATTACGGAACATTAGGAAATCATGACTTTGATTTAGGAACAGAAAAGCTACTTAAAGCTATGGATTTTTTAAATTTCAAATTAATTAACTCTAACTATCATTCTGATATACCAAAATTTAAGAAATTCGTTTTAGAAAATGAAATTATTGAAAGACAGGGGGTTAAAATTGGTTTATTTGGTTTAGGAGTAAGTTTTAAAGGTCTTGTTTCTTCTGAATCACATAAAGGAATCAAAGAACTTGATAGATATGATGTTGCCACTAAGCAAATTAAATATTTAAAAGAAGAGAAAAAAGTTGATTTTGTGATTTTAATCTCACATTTAGGTGTTGATGATGATGAAAAATTTGCTAAAAAAATAAATGGAGTTGATTTAATAGTTGGAGGGCATAGCCATACAAAAATAAGTAAGCCATTAGTTGTTAATGATACTTTAATTCTTCAGGCTGCATCTAGTGGTATATTTTTAGGTAAATTAGACTTGAATTTTGAAAATAAAAAGTTAAAATCTTATGATTATGAGCTGATTCCAGTAAAAGAAGATACAAAAGTATGAAAAAACAAAGTGGAATAGATATTTCATTAAATGATAAAGCTAGTAAAATCGCTTTTAATTATGCAAAAAAGAGTTTTAAAAATATAAAAGATGTAAAATCAGTTACAAAAGATGGTGATTTCAGCGGTGGTTTTATATGTAGGGGCGAACCTCTGTGTTCGCCCTATGGTAATGATAATATAAATATTTCTATAGCATCAGATGGAATAGGGACAAAAGTTGAAATTGCAGAAAGGTTAAATAAATATGATAGTTTGGGTTATGATTTATTGGCAATGGTTTGTGATGATTTAATCTCCAATTTTTATGAACCAAAATTTATATCAAATATTTTAGATATTGATTATATTGATTTAAACATAGTTAATGAGTTAATGCAAGGCCTTAATAAGGCTGCAAAAGAAAGTAATGTAATAATATCAGGTGGAGAAATTGCCGAATTGGGGAATCGTATTAACGGTTATGGTAAATCCATGCATTTTAATTGGGGTGCAACCGCAATAGGTTTTAAAATGAAATCCTGTAGAGACGACGGCACTGCCTCGTCTCTGAATCAAAAAAACGCCTCGTCTCTGAATCAAAAAAATGCCTCGTCTCTGAATCAAAAAAACGCCTCATTCCTGAAGCAAGAAGATAATGAAAATGATGTGAGTCAAGGCAATGCCTTGACTGTACGAAAGCAGGTATTTGAAAAAGATAATAAAGATGATGTGAGTCAAGGCAATGCCTTGACTGTACGAAAGCAGGTATTTGAAGAAGATAATAAAGATAATGTGAGTCAAGGCAATGCCTTGACTGTACGAGTGGGAGATAAAGTTTATGCTCTTAAATCCAATGGATTTCGGAGCAATGGATTTTCTTTGGCAAGAAAAATTCTATATGATAATTATGGTGATAATTGGCATAATTTTAAATTCAATAAATATGAAAGCTGGGGGAGTATATTATTAAAACCATCAAAAATTTATACTCCTATTATTAAAAAAATAATAAAAAACGGTGTTCTGATAAAAAAAATAGCACATATCACTGGTGGTGGCTTCATAAATAATACTAATAGAATTTTACCTGATAATTTAAAAATAAATATTACTAATCCAATAAGTACACCTGAATATTTTAAAAAATTAATAAATTTAGGTAATATTTCCCAAAAGCAAGCAGAATTAACATGGAATATGGGTTATGGTATGGTAATAATCACAAAAGAAGCTATAGGCACATCAATAATAGATTGGCCAATGCAATATATTGGGGAAATAATAGAAAAATGAATACAATTTTAATAGAAAATAAATATAATTCTAAAAAATCAAAGCTATATGTTATAAATTATGATTTTAATAAAAAAGAATTAGAACAAATAGCAAAATTAATAACAAATACTGTTAGCCATAAGTATTTTATCAATGCCTTCAAAGATTTAGAGGAAAAATTATTTATTTCTAAAAAACAAGGTGTAACAGATGATGAAGCTAAAAATCTAGAATTAATAATTAAAGATAATTTTAATGTAGATAATGATAAACAATTTGTATATACTATTGATATTATAGATAAAAATTTTGATACATCTATGTATAATCCTATTATTTATAATTTTACAGAAAACTTTGATAATTTATTTTCTCTATTTTCTGAAAAAAAAGAAAATGTAAAGAATACAAAATTTCAGTTCAAAGATATGGTAAAAAAAATAAATATTGATTTGAATGATGATGATTTAATGAAATTATCTAACTCTAGGCACCTTTCTTTAGATTTAAAAGAAATGCAAACCATAAAAAATTATTTTCTAGATGAAGATATTATAAAAAAAAGAAAGGAAATAGGACTAGATAAAGAATTAACTGATTGTGAGCTTGAAATATTTGCCCAAACATGGTCGGAACACTGTAAACATAAAGAATTTAATGCTATTATTGAATATAAAAATTTAGAAACAGGTGAAATTGAAATAATTGACAGTTTATTTGATACATATATTAAAAAAACAACAGAAATTGTAAATAAAAATCTAGGAGAGGATAACTTTTTAGTAAAAGTATTTTCTGATAATTCTGGTGTTGTTAGAATTGATGAGAACAGTGTTTTTACATTTAAAGTTGAAACTCATAATTCTCCTTCTGCTATAGACCCTTATGGTGGAGCAATTACAGGAATACTAGGAAATAATAGAGATCCATTAGGAACGGGTGTAGGAGGAGGGAAATTAATTTTTAATACAGATATATTATGTTTTGCAGAAGAAAACTATAGTAAGAAATTATTAAATAAGCAATTGCACCCTAAAATTGTCAAAAATGGAGTAATAAAAGGGATAAAAGATGGTGGAAACAAAAGTGGTATACCCACTATAAATGGTGCTGTTATTTATGATGACAGATATGCTGGAAAACCATTAGTTTTTTGTGGAACGGGTGGGATTATGCCTAGTAAATATAATGGCAAAAATTCGTGGGATAAAGTTATAGAAAATGGATATATTATTTATATGCTTGGGGGAAGAGTAGGTAAAGATGGAATTCATGGAGCGACATTTTCCTCTAGGCAATTAGATAAATTATCTCCTAGTTCTGCTGTTCAAATAGGAAGTCCTATTACTCAAAAATTGGCTAGTGATTTTTTAGAAATTGCAACTAAGAAAGGGCTTGTTTCTGCTACAACAGATAATGGAGCTGGTGGATTATCATCTTCAATAGGAGAATTGGCTACTATTTCTAATGGAGCAAAAGTTTTTTTAGATAGAGTACCATTAAAATATGATGGTTTATTGCCTTGGGAAATTTTTATTTCTGAATCACAAGAAAGGTTTACTTTAGCTGTTGAACCTAAAAATAAAGATGAAATAGAAAAATTAGCTCTTGAATATAGTGTAGAAATTACTGATATAGGTAATTTTACAAAAACAGGTCTTTTAGAAGTTTATTACAATGATAACATAGTTACATATTTGGATTTGGATTTTTTACATAATGGAGTTCCTAAAAAGTATTTATATGCAGAATGGGAAACTCCGTTTTTTGAAAATTCAAAAATAAAAAACATTGATTTTGATTTTTTAGATATAATTAAAAAACTACTTGCTTCTAGTAATATAAAATCAAGAGAAAATATTGTTAGGCAGTATGATCATGAAGTTCAAGGAAACACTGTTTTAAAACCATTGATGGGGGAAACAAAAAATGCTCCACAAGATGCAGGAGTTGTTAGAGTAAGTCTTGGTTCTAATAAGGGGATAGCTGTTTCTAATGGTATCGCTCCTAAATATGGAGATATTAGTGCCTATGATATGAGTTGTTCTGCTTTTGATGAGGCAATTAGGTCTATTATTTCTATAGGTGGTGAATTTCCAAGTAAAAATAGATTTTGGTCTGTAAACGATAATTTTTGTGTCCCAAACAGCGTTTTTGATAGTAAAAACAATAAAGATGGAAAGTATAAATTAGCTCAGTTGGTACAAATGAATAAAGCTTTGTATGATATGGGGACATACTTTAATATTCCATTTACTTCAGGTAAAGATAGTATGAAAAATGATTTTTATGATGGAAACATTAAGATATCAGTTCCTCCAACTATTTTATACTCTGTAACAGCATTGATAGATGATATAGATGACATAGTAACTAGTGAATTTAAAAATAGTGGAGATTTAATTTATCAGCTTGGGGAAACCTACAACGAATTAGGGGGTAGTGAGTTTTATAAGATTTTTGGCTATATTAGTAATATAGCTCCGTCTGTGAGATTTGATAAAGCAAAAGACTTGTACAGGAGAGTAATAAAATCTAATGAAAAAAAATTAATAGAATCTAGTCATGATATTTCAGATGGAGGAATGATAATAGCTCTTATAGAAACAGTGTTTGGAAATGAAAATTTAGGTTTTGATATAGATATTTCAATAATCAATAAGCCAGAATATATATCTTTATTTTCAGAATCAAACTCTAGATTTATTGTAAGTATTAAAAAAGAGAACAAACAGTGTTTTGAAGAAGTTTTTAAAGAAAGAGCCTTTTATTTAGGGAAAGTAACAAATGATAATAAAATAAAAGTTTATAATAAAAATACTTTATTAATAGATGCTAAAAAAGATGAATTATTAAAAGTTTGGAGAACTTAAAAACGCTGTTCTTTTATGTGAAAAATAATATTTTTAAATATTTGTAAACCTTCTCCCGCTTGAGAAATGTTAGGGTTATCTTTTTTAAGTTTACTCCAGTTTGGGTGGTTATAAACGGTTAGAAATGCTTCGGGATGTGGCATCATTCCTAAAATATGTCCTGTTTTATCTGTTAAAGCTGCTATATCAAGTTCTGAGCCATTAGGATTATCTTCATAAGTTAAAACATCTAAATTATTTTTTATTATTTCTTCTTTTATTTTA
>JAMOQH010000102.1 GCA_027064085.1 bacterium
TAGATATATTTATAGACGAAAGACGAAATTATCAAAAAGCCACTCAACATGCCATTAAATTTTTAAAAGAACTACATGATAAATATGACGATTGGTACTTAACTTTAGCTGCATATAATTGTGGGCCAGGCTGTGTTGATAAACGAATAGAAGCTGGAGAAAGTAGAGATTTTTGGGAAATTAGAGATAGTTTTCCTACTGAAACTCAAAACTATGTAAGTAAATTCGTTGCAGTATTAATTATTTACAAAGATTTAGATGAATTTGGATTAACTCCTATTATTAAACCTAAAGCTGAAACATTTATATTTGAGTTATTTAACCCCGTACCATTAAGCTTTATTGCAAAAGCAAGTGGTTTATCTATAAACGATATAAAAAAATATAACACCGAATTAACAACTAACATAACCCCTCCGAATGTTGATATTTATAAATTAAAATTACCTATTACTGTAAAAGAAAATTTTACAAAAAACTTTGAAAAAATGAAAGATGATATAAAAAAAGGTTTTATTTTTCACTACTTAAAAAAAGGACAAACTATTTCAGATTTAGCTGTTTTATATTCTACTTCCTCAAAAGCAATTATGCTTGCAAATAATCTGAAAAATACAAGAAAATTACAAATAAATCAAAGGTTATTAATCCCAATAGACCCAGCAAAACTATCCCGAAACGGCAAACATTACTCTCTAGAAACATCCATAGATAAAAATAAAAAGAAATACATTCACAAAATAAAAAGAGGAGAATCCTTGTGGAGTATTGCAAGAGATTTTAATGTTACACTAAATGATATAAAAAGATGGAATCCTAAACTAAATCCAAGAAAATTAATGGTTGGCAGTCCAATAATACTAAAGGTCAAAGGATTTAACACTAAAAGCTATTATGAATCATTAATTAAAAGAAACATTCTTGTTACATATAGTATAAAAAAGGGGGAATCTTTGTGGCTATTAGCTTTAAGATATAAAATTCCTTTAAATGAAATAAAAAGAAAAAATAAAATAAAAAAATCTAGTAAAATACAAATTGGTAAAATCTTAAAATTAAATATTTCAAAGAAAATATATAATAAATACAAAAAAGAATTTAAAATTTACAAGAAAAGCAAAAAAAGAATATAATCACTCATACGCACTCCAGTAATCATCAAAAAAATTATCAATCATTGACATGGCTTTATTATAGTCATTAATTCGCATTAAATTAAATTTTAATTCCTTTGCTCCCTTAATATCCTTTATATAAGAACCATAAAACTTCTTCATTTTATATATACCAGTTTTTTCACCATAATATTCAATAATTAACTTAAAATGTCTTTTCATAATATCATAAACTTCTTTTATTGTGGGCTCATTAATATCTTTTGAAAATATCCATGGATGCTTTACTGCACTCCGCCCTATCATTATACCATCACAACCAAGTTTAAAAACTCTTGCTATATCTTCTTTAGTATTAATCTCTCCATTACAAATAAATGGAATAGTGGCCATGTCAGCAATTTCTTTAAAGATATCTTCATCAAAAAAACCTTTGTAAGCTTGAGAAGTTGTTCTTCTGTGTACAGTAAATGCATCAGCTCCTGCATTTTGGATATTTTTTATAACTTCTTTATATGTCAACTCCTCATTATTCCAGCCAAGCCTTATTTTTACAGTTAATGGAATATCAATATTGTCTTTAACGGCCTTAACAATATCATATACTTTGTCAGGTTCTCTTAATAAAGCAGAACCTGCTCCCTTTTTAACAATTTTTCTTGCAGGACAGCCCATATTTAAATCTAAAATATCAGCACCAACATCTTTTACATGGGGAAGTGCTTTTAAAAATGTTTCTGTGTCAGAAGCAGCTATTTGAACAATAAACGGATTATCATATTTTCCTCTTTCCATAAGCTGAAAACCTTTTGGGTTTTTATAGATTAAACTATTAGCCATTATCATTTCAGTAACAGCAAAATCTGCACCAAGTTCGTAGGCTAAATTTCTAAATGGAATATCTGTTGCACCAGCCATTGGGGCTAATATTAGAGGTTTATTGTATTCAAATTTCCCGATTTTCAAAAATAACTCCTTAAAAGGGTTGATTTTACAGATAATTATGAGAATTTCAAGCATTTTAAATCAGAGAGGAAAAAAATTACAACTTATGCTGTTTTGTTATGTGTTTTAATACTATAATTTCCCAAGCTCTTCAACTGAAAGTCCTGTTATATCCGATATTTGATTTATATCAAAGTTTGCAAGAAGCATTCTTTTAGCTAGTTCGCGTTTGCCTTTTTCTATACCTTTTTTTTCTCCTCTTTCTTCAATTTCATTAATCAATCTCATCATTCCACCCATTTTATCCTCCTGGTTTAAAGTTTTCAGAGCTTCTTTAATATCTATTTTATCACTTGATATTAATTTAACAAATTTATTGATTTTATCATAACGGTTTTCTATCTTATTTTTTTTATCCTTATTTTTCACTATTCAACCCTCCTAATAAGAGTATAACTTCCTTTATTTAAATGTGCAAGTGGATAAAATTTTTATTTAATCGAAATTCTAAAACCAAGGTAAATACACAAAACTTATCTTTAATTAATTGAAATCTAGCTCAAAAAATGTTAAAAGTTTATTCCATTTTAAAGGAGATTTTTATGGGAATAATATCAGGTGGTTTAACCTTTAAAGCTTATATAGTAGAAGGTTATGATTTTAGGAATATTAACTATGAAGAATGGTTAGATAAATTAAATAAAGGCAAATTCAAAGCAATTAATAAAGAAAAATCAGAAAAAGAAAGTTTTGGTTTTTCTGATAGTAAAGATATTTTTTTAGAAGAACTAGAATTTAGAAATACTTTTTATGATAATTATATTCATTTTAATTTTAGAAGAGATACTCTAAAAATGCAAAAATCTGTAATTAATCACTATATTAAAGAAATAGAAAAAACTTTCACTAAAAAAGTTACCAAAAGAGAATTAAAAGAGATAAAAGCAAGAGCTGAAGCGAAATATATAAGAGAATTATACCCAACAATTGCTTCTTATGAAATTATTTGGAATGTTGAAACAGGTATTTTATATTTTTTCACACAATCAAGAGCAGTAAATGATAAATTTACAGAATGGTTTGAAAGAAATATGGAATTAGAATTAACAGAATTAGAAACAGCTACATTTGCTGCTACAATATTAAATGATGAAGAATTAGTTCAGTTTGATAAAAAATCTCCATCATCATTAGTTTCAATATAAGGAGTAACATGTTAGAAAATAGATCTATTGATATTAAAAATATGATAGGAAACAAAGATTTTTTTGCAAGAGAGTTTTTAATTTGGCTTTGGTATTCGTCAGAACTAGACCAAGGACATATTAAATTAAAAGATGATGATATAACTGTTTTCATAGAAGATAAATTGGTTTTAGAAGAGCTTTTAGGCGACCAAGAGGATTTATTTAAAGGTGGCGTTCCATCTGAATCTCCAGAAGCAAAATATGCTCTTAGATCTGGTAAAATTATTAAAGAATGTAAAATTAAAATTATAAAAGGAAATGCTTCTTTAAGTGAACAACAATTTGAATGGATTTTTAATTTTAAGGCAAATGGCTTTAATATCAGTGGAATTAAGCTACCTTCTGTGGATGTTAAAGATTACAAAGAAAAACTTAGACAAAGAATGATGTTTTTAGAAGAATTATATGATTACTTAGGAGCATTATATAAAAAATTCTTAGAAACTAGATTAGTTAAATCAACATGGGACGAAGAACTACTTAAAATTAAGGAATGGATAGGAAATGATTAAATTTATCAATATTATGGAATCTTTTTAAAAACTCTGTCAAATCTACTTTCACCATCAATTGAGCTATACCAAATAAACAATGGTTCACCTTTTACATTTTTTAAAGGAATAGGACCAAAAAATCTGCTATCTTCTGAATCTCCCCTATTGTCTCCAATTACAAAAACCATGTTTTTAGGAATAGTATATGAATTTATGAGACTATGCTTATTATATGTTATTTTATTAAATTTATTTACTCCAAAATTGCGAGACATTTGGGGGTAAGGTATCATATCCAATGAATATATTACATGTTTTCCAATTGTTTCCAAATGGAGATAAGAACTATAATTAATCCAATATGGAGCTTTTAAACTCTTAAAACTAAATATACTTTTTTGCCTTATTCTTTTAATTTCTTTATCATTTATATATATAGTACTGTCTATCATTTTAATTTTATCTCCTCCTATTGCAACAACTCTTTTAATAAAGTTTTCTGTTGTATTTATTGGACTTTCGAAACCCATTTTTTTAGAAAACTCTCTTGTTGGAGGCTCAAAAATTATAATATCTCCCCTTTTAGGCTGATTAAAATCAAAAATTTTAATATTTGTAAAAGGAATACTCAAACCATAAGTAAATCTACTACTTATTATTCTATCTCCACTCATTAAAGACGGAATCATACTTCCCGAAGAAATATAATTACTGTCAATAATAAATGCCCTTATAATAAAAACAATAAAAAAAGTTATAAATAAATACCTAAAAAATTTCTTTATATTTATAGGCTTATTTGAATCATTATTTTCCATAAAATATATTAAAAAATCTATTTACTCTTGGAATCCAATTATGAGTAGAAAGCCATATTATCATTGGAGTACCTTTTATATTGTTTTTAGGAACAGGGCCCCAAAATCTACTATCAGAAGAGCCATCTCTGTTATCTCCCATTGCAAAACAATATCCTTTTGGCACTTTATAAGGCCCTACAATTTTATGAATATTTGCTTCTGGAATATCAACTCTAGAAAATGAGGTTCTTCCATTAATATCAACACCAAAATTTGCAGTCATAGAAACTGGCCAATAAACATTAAACTCTACTCCATTTATAACTTGCTTATAAGAAGCAACTTCAGAAGGTAATCCGTATGGATTCATATATGCCATACCACTAGGTTTTTTACTTAAAACTCTTTTAACTTCTTTATTATTTATAAATAAAACTTGATTTTTAATTTCAATTTTATCCCCCCCTTTTGCAACAATTCTTAGTACAGGAAGAGTAGCAGGAATATTAACTTTAGAACTGTCTATTTTATAGTTATCTACTAAATCTCCTACTTTTATATTAGAAACATCTTTGTCAGTAACTTTAACATCCGATTTTTTTACAGAACCAAAAAATCTACTATCAAAATAAGATAAACCAATGTTATCGCTTAATAAAAAATAACTATCTTTAGGTACAACATAAGGCTTTACTACCTTTAATGGTTTTACTGTAAAATCACCATTTTTATCTGCTCCAAAATAATCTAATAAACCACTAGTTGTAACTGTAGTATAAGTATGGCTTCCTAAGTGCTCTTCATAAAGAATGCCTACACTTGACTTCATATTATTTTGATGGTCTCTGTCATCAAAATAAAACTTTTGTTTTAAAAGCTTCTTTTTTATAGGTTTTCCATTTATATAAACAATATTATCTTTAACTTCAACAGTATCACCTTCATTTGCAATCATTCTTTTTACAAAATTATCAATAACCCCTGCAACTGATATAAATTTTGGATCTTTATTTTGTGGAGGCTCAAAAATAATAATATCACCTTTATGTGGATGATTCCATTCTAAAAATTTAATATTTTTCCAAGGTATTGAAAATCCCCAAATAAATTTAGAAGCAAAGATTCTATCTCCTGGCATAATAGTAGGAATCATACTCCCTGTTGGAATATGATAAGTGTCCATTATTAGAGCTCTTAAAAAGAATACTATAATAACAGCTGATATCAAAGTTTCAATAAATTCTTGAATTGGCCTATCAACAGTATCAGGTAAATATTTATTTAAGACCTCATACGACTTAATAAGTTGAAGTCTTAATTTAACTTTTCTGCCTTTATCCTTTGATTTAGTTAGACTTTTAAGTGTTTCAAATGTTTGAATCAACTCTTTAGTAGCTTCAGCAGAAAGTTTTTTCTTGTATCTTTTAATATATTTCTTTTTCATGTTAAGAAATTTTTTAGATTTGGACTTTAACTTAAACCACCCCCACTTTTTAGGAACTTTTTTTTCAAAAAGGCCTAGGTTTTCAGGAAATTTATTATCTTGTTTAACAATATTACTCATATATATCCTCACATCAAGGATTTTGTATATCATAAATTAAAATGATATACAAGTAGAATGATTTCTTGCAGTAATCAGTAAATAACATTATAATAAATTTAACATAGGAGCTTTTATGGTAAAAGAAAAAGATATTGATAGAAAAAATTTTGTGAAAGCATCTACAGGTTTTATAAAAGAAAGTGTCTTTAATTTTGTAAATTCATATAAACCAGATTTAGTAGATAAATTAACTAAAAAAGATGACAAATTCTATATTCCTAAAAAATTACTAAATCCACCAGGTGCAGTAGAAAACTATGCTGAAAAATGTACCGCATGTGAACAATGTATAGAAGTTTGCCCATATAATTCAATTATTCTATTTGAAGATAAAAAACTAGATAAGGAAGTTGCAAAAATAGACCCATATAAATCGGCCTGCTATCTGTGCAAAGATATTCCATGTGCATCAATATGCCCTGATGGAGCCCTAGAGCCATTAAATAATCGTCTTGAAATAAAACTTGGTTTCGCTGCGGCAACCTTTCATTGCTTAAATCAAAAAGCTAAAGAAAAGATTTGTTCTAAATGTCAAGACCTCTGCCCATTTTTAGACTCTTGTATTACATTTAATAAATTTAATATTCCATCTATAGATAAAAAAGTTTGTTTAGGTTGTGGGATATGTGCAGAACATTGTCCCGAAAATGCTAGTGGAATAATTATTTTTCCTAAAAAATAAGGAAAGTTATATATTATGCCGAAAGATGTTTATAGGCTTGGGGTTTAAAATGAAAACATTAAGTTTTTACTATAAAAATAAAAATGATATAACGAAATTTATAAAAAACAATGTATTGCCTGATAAAGAAATGCTAATACAAGTTTTCACATCATCTACCAATATAACTTTTATACAAAAATTACAAAAACAATTAAATAAATATCTAAATAATCCAAGTATTATAGGAACAACAACAGATGGAATTATTAGTAGTACCGGAGTAGCAACAACAAATTCCACATTAATATCTATTTCTATTTTTGATAATACCAAAATAAAAACACTAATTACAGAACATGAAAATAAAGATTATTTTGCTACAGGCAAAAAAATAATAAAAAATTTAATAAAAAAAGATTCAAAAGTTTTCATTACTTTTACAGATGGCCTTAACACTAATGGAGAGGAATACTTAAAAGGAATCACTTCTGTTGATAAAAATATTATTGTTGCAGGAGGAATGGCCGGAGATAACACCGCCTTTAAAATAACCTATGTTTTCAATGAAAATAAAATTGTTTCAAATGGAGCTGTGGGAGCTATTCTAAATAGTGATAAGTTAAAGTTATTAACAGAATATAGTTTTGATTGGGATGCAATTGGCATAAAAATGAAAATTACTAAATCTGATAAAAACAGGGTATACGAAATAAATCATAAGAAAGCAGTTGAAGTATATGCAGAGTATCTTGGAAGTAAAACAGCAAAAAATCTTCCTACCATAGGTGTTGAATTCCCATTAATTATGGAAATTGATAATATGAAGATAGGAAGAGTTGCCATAAATAAAGAAAGTGACGACTCACTATTATTTGCAGGAAATATTAAAAAAGATACAGAAGTTAGATTTGGAGTAGGTAATACTACAACTATACTAAATAAAACAATGTCTAGAATTAATTTATTAAAATCTAAACAACCAGAATCAATTTTTGTATACTCTTGCATGGGACGAAGAAGATTTGTTCCAGAAGTAGTAAAAAAAGAAGCAATAACATTAAATAAAATAACAACTACTATAGGATTTTATACTTATGGTGAATTTTTTCACAAAGATCAAAAAAATTTTTTACTAAATGAAACAACAACTTTTTTAGCCTTAACAGAAAATACTTTTAAAAATTTAAAAGTTCAAGAAAACAAAACAATAAAAAATATTTCAACAACTTTAGATACAATATCACATTTAACGAATAAAATATCTAAAGATTTTGAATATATCACCAAACATCAAAAAGAAATCATTGATAAAAGAGTTTATGAATTAAAAAAATCCTATTATAAAGATATGTTAACTAAATTAAACAACAGAAATCAATTAATTGCTGACTTAAATAATAATAACAATAATAATGCCACGCTAATATTGTTAAATATAGATAATTTTAGAGAAATAAATGGATTTTATGGTAATATTGTAGGAGATTTTATACTAGTTGAAATATCTAAAAAGTTAACAATAATAATGAAAAGTTATAATTTTAAACATTATCGATTAAATGCTGATGAATTTGCCTTATTTAAAAAATCAAAAACAAAAATCAATAAATTAGAAACTTTCATTAAAAATTTAAATAATGAACTAGGAAGACTCATTATAAATTACCAAAATACAGAACTACATATTAGATTATCAATTGGAGCTGTTTCTAAAAAAACTAATAGACCATTAGCTTTTGCTGATTTAGCCTTAAAACAAGCAAGATTAGAAAAGAAATCATATTGCATTTATAATGATAATTTAAAACTAACCGAACAATATTCACAAAACATAGAAATGGCCATAAAAATAAAAAATGCAATAAAAAATGATAAAATAATACCCTATTACCAGCCAATTATTGATAATAACACTCAAGAAATAGTTAAATATGAAGCACTTGTAAGATTAATAGATGAAAATAACAAAGTAATATCTCCTTTTTTCTTTTTAAATATTTCTCAAAAAATCAGACTATATAATGAAGTAACAAAAGCAGTTATAAGACACTCCTTTAAAAAGTTTCATAATACCAAGTATGAATTTTCAGTTAATTTAACGATTAATGATATTAAAAATCCAGAAATAATTAATTATATTTTTAAATATATTAAAAAGTACAATGTTGCAAACAGATTAATTTTTGAAATTACAGAAACAGATGAAATAAAAAACTATAAAATATTATTAGATTTTATAAATAAAATAAAACCTTATGGAGTAAAAATAGCAATTGATGATTTTGGAAGTGGATATTCAAATTTTAATTATATACTAAAAATAAAACCAGATATTATAAAAATTGATGGTTCTATAATAAAAAATATTGAAAACGATCAAGATTCCTTCTTAATCACTAAAACAATAGTTTCATTTGCTAAAGAAATGAATATTAAAACTCTTGCTGAATTTGTAGAAAATGAAAACATATTAGAAATCACTAAAAATCTAGGAGTTGATTACTCCCAAGGATATTATTTTAGTCCCCCTAAAAAAGATATATAATAATTATTTGTATTTTTCTTATTTTGATGTTATACATAACATTAGACCTTAATAATTCCAAAAGGAGATAAAATTATGTTTAAAACTTCAATATTTATTTTATTACTAAGTTCATTTTTTTTAGTATTATCATGTGGTGGAGATGATAAAAAAGAAAACAATAATCCGAAAGACACAGAAAGTAGAGCTTTATGGAAGTATAAATTAAAAAATCAGACAAATAATTTTCAAAATATTCCAGCAATTGATGAAAATGGCAATTTATATTTTGCAACAAATGAAAATGAAGATTTTGCTAAAAAAGGAAAATTTACTATTATATCAATAGATAAAAACGGAAAATTACGCTGGGAAAAAGTTATTGAAAACACAAGAGGTTATGAAAAAATAACCTATAAAGATAATAAAGTATTTTTTTTAATAGGTAACTATTCTCCACTTGAAACAACTGAACTAGAAAAATTACCTTCAGCTACAACTTATGCTCTTAATTCAGATAATGGTAATGAAATCTGGAAAACAGAAGAAAGGGAATGGATTTTTACATGGCCTAAATTTGCAGTCGGCAACAATAGAGTATATGTTTATATCAATGAAAATGATTTACTTGAAGCAGAAAGTAAAATTATTGCCTATGATATAAATACTGGTGCCAATAAAGGTGAAATAGTTATTAACTCAGAAACAGGTAGAACAGGAAGTCTTTTACTTAGAACTATGACTGTTTCAGAAAATAATATTTTTATACTTACAACTAAAGGACAAGGAAATGTTGCAATAACAAAAATAATTGATTCGGGGGATATACTTTCAAATGGCTGGCATTTTGAAAGTGCTGGTTTTTATTCAGGAGAATATCAAAGCGTTCCTTATATTAATGA
>JAMOQH010000103.1 GCA_027064085.1 bacterium
CTCCAATTGAATTAGATAGTGTAGATGATTTACTTGGTGAAATGGAAGAAGAAGAAATAGATGAAACTGTTCTTGAAAAAACAGAATCTCCAATTGAATTAGATAGTGTAGATGATTTACTTGGTGAGGAAGATTATGATAATCAAGTTCAAGTTGAAAAGCTAGATGATGCTTTGGAGTCTAAAAATAATAAAATCAATAAACTGCCAGATGAATTAGTAGATGAACCTATTGAAGTAGGAAATATTGAAGATTTATTAAATGATAGTTTAGAAACAGAAGAATTAAATAGTGATTTGGCATCTGTTGAATCTTTAATTAATGACAGTCAAAGAGCTGACGACTTAATTCTTGATAATATTGAAAATGATACTGAAATTGATACTGTAGAATCTTTAATGTCTAAAGATATAAAAGAAGAATTTACCGAAAAGGAAACTTTTATTGAAAATAAAATAAAAGTTGATGAATTTAAAGAAGAAACTATTACAAATGGTTATTCTCATGATAATTTTAAACTTGATTCTATAACAGATGTTCATTCTCTTGAGAATACCGAAAATAATATTCAGCCAGATGCTTTTATAGATGATGAACCTACAAGTGATTTTATAAAATATCAAAACTTAGAAAAAGAAAAAGAAATCGTAGAAGAAACTATAAAGGTTAAATTAGATAATACTCAAGTTCAAGCAGTAATAAAAGAAATAGTAAAAAGAATCTCAAAAGAGGTTATTGAAGAAATTGTTTGGCAAGTTGTACCTGACTTAGCTGAAACAATTATTAAAGAAGAGCTTGATAAAATATTAAATAATAAATTATAAGGAGTTATATTTATGGAAGGAAAAAAACTTAGTGATCCTAAGAAAATTTTTAGAATAGCTAAAGCAATGGCTTCAGATATACAAATGTATAATAAGGATAAAATAGAAAAAGCAATAAAAGAAGATAATTTTTGGGAATCTATTGAAAATGAGTATCAAGAATGTAAGGAATTATTAGAACAAAGAGTAGATCCTGAAATATTAGCAAAAGATAACTATTTGGATAGAGCCATTGTTGATATTATTCTAAAATATAGTAGTAATATTGAATCTAAAATTTGGTAGTGAAAAAAATAGAAATTAAATTTACTAGAGATAATTCAATAAGAATTGATAAGTTTTTATCAGAAGAGTTGCCTAATTTTACTCGTTCTGAAATTTCAAGAATAATAGATAATAAAAATTTGAAGGTAAATGGAAGTTTAGCTAAAAAATCGTTAAAATTAAATAAAAATGATTTTATTGAAATATTAATTCCCGAGCCTAGAACAAGTGAAATTATTCCACAAAAAATGGATCTTAGGATAGTATATGAAGATAATGATATTATTGTAATTGATAAAGAACAAGGAGTTGTTGTTCATCCTGGAGCAGGAAATTGGGATAATACTCTTGTAAATGGACTTCTTTATTACTGTAATGATTTAAAGGGAATTGGTGGAGTGTTAAGGCCTGGAGTAGTGCATAGAATAGATAAAGATACAACAGGTATAATTGTTTTTGCAAAAAATCAAAACTCTTTAAATAGTATTGCAGAACAATTTAAATTGCATACTAATAAAAGAAAATATTTAGCTCTTGTTAGAGGACGCTTTGAGCTTAATGAAGGAAGAATTGAAACTTATATTACTAGGGACCCAAATAATAGGCTTAAATTTACTTCTAAATTAAATAAAGGAAAGATTGCAATAACTAATTACAAGGTAATTGAAGTATTTAATCATTTTTCATTAATTGAAGCAGTTTTAGAAACAGGCAGAACTCATCAGATAAGAGTACATTTTTCAGATATGAATCATCCAATAATTGGAGACCCTTTGTATGGTTATGGTATAAAAAATTATAATTTTTTAGCTAAAGAAGTATACTCTAAAATGAAACAATTAAAAGGACAATTGCTACATGCAGAATATTTAGAAATTAAACACCCAAGTAAAAATAAAAATATTATTTTTAAAGCAGAATTACATAAAAATTTCATAGATTTTTTAAATATAATAAAAAAAAATGATTAAAACTTGTAATTTTGAGAGATTTTATCTATCATGCTTTTTGATATATGTATTTAAGGAGAATAAATGAAGGATTATGATGTTAATTTTAATAACAAGACGATTCTACTTGAAGGAGAATGGTTTAATGTTAAAGAGTTAGGTGAAAAGATTAAATATAATATTAACAAGGGAAATTATAAGATTAAGCATCTTTCTGTTGCTCTTGAAAATCTACAAGAAGTTTTAGAGTCCGCTCAAGAAATTAAAGTTTCTGTACTTGGAACAACTTATGAGAAAATAGAAAAGCTCTCTAAAAAGTATAATAAAAATATTGAGATTATTATTAGAGATGCCATTGATAGATATTTAGGGGCTAATGCTAATATCTCTGCTGAAAATAATTTAAATTCTAAGGCTCCAAAACCAGAATCTAAGAATGAAGCAAGTATTGAAATTGAAATTGAAACTCCAATAGAATCAAATAAAAAACCAGTAATTAAACCTAAACCTAAAGTTGTTAATAATATTGATAAATCTTCAAAAAATAAACCTGGAATAATCGAAAATAAAATAATAAAGTCAGATAAAGAAATAAAAAAGCAACCATCTATTATTGTTGAAAAGGATAATGATGATGATTGGTTTAAACAATAAATAGATAAAGCACTCACTGAGTGCTTTATCTATTAGTTAATCATATATGACTAACGAGGGGGTCTTTATATTACTTTTTAGTTTTAGTTGATTTTTTAGTAGTTTTCTTTTCTTCTTTTTTTGCATTAGTCTTTTTAGTTTCTTTTTTAGCTTTTTTAACTTCCTTTTCTAGCTTTTCTAATTTTTCAGTCAATTCTTTAATATCAAGAGTAGAAGCAATATTAAAAGCATTTAAAATTTGATCAATACTTACATTAAATTTATTTTCTAATTCAGATTTGATACCTGTTGCTAATTCTTTATAGTCATTGCTTTTTAATTTATCAAGTAAGTCTTTAAAAGGAACAAGTGTTAACACGGAGTCTACATATTTCTTACCCATTTCTTGAGTATTTTGGGATAAGCCCTTAATTTTATCAATATTTTCATTTACATTTTTTTGAATCATTTCTTTTAATTCATCAAATTTACCTACAACAGTAGTTACAGAAGTTTGGATATCTTCAAGAGTCTTTTCTAGAGTTTTGCTAATTGCATTTTTCTTTTTGTGAGTCATTTTTTCCTCCTAAGTAACATGACATTTTGAATATAACACCATGCGTCATAAATGTCAAGAAAAAAATGACACAATGCGTTATTTTTTTTCTGTTTCACGAAAAAAACACAAATAATCCTTTTAAAATAGATATTTATAACATGAAATTAATGACGCAGTAAATTATATATCTAACCATTTAATTTTTTTTTCATTTAAATTTATTAAAATTTTATCAATTTCTTTAAAAGAATTTTTATTATGAAATGATTCTAACATAGGATGACAATTACTAACAAAATGATAATTACTAAATTCTAAAGTTTGTATATACTTTTGGAGTTTTAAGGATTTACTACCCCAAAAAACAAAAATAATATTCTTACTATTTTCTAATAATGTATTTATTATTTCTTCAATTATTGGTTTCCAGAATTTTAGATGTGCATTCAAGTCTGTTTGTGATTTTGATTCAAAAGTTAAAGATGCATTTAACCAAACAACTCCATTTTCAATACTATTTTTAAAAAAATCATCTGGAGAAAATATCTTGTTATCTTTAAGTATTCTTCTTAAATCTTTTATTTTATTTTCTTTAGTTGCCAAGTTTTCATTAATTAATATTGATTTTATTATGTTTCTAAATGATGGAGATAATGGATTCTCCCAAGATTTAATTTTACCATCCCAAAAGGCATATCCCCTCGCACTTTCTTTTCTTGGATACGGATCTTGCCCAAAAACAACTATTTTTGTGTTATTATCGCTTGTATTGATATTATTTATTGCATTAAACCTATCTTCTAGATTTGGAAAAAACTTATTATTATCAAAAAAGAAATAATCTTTATTATTGTTTTCAATAATAACAGGATAAAGTTTTTTAAACCAAAAGGGTGTTAATATATTCTCTAATATCTTTTTAATATCTCTCATTTAAACTCCAAATAGTACTTTTTTTGTAATAAATTATCTAATTCTTTTAATTTTTTCTTAAAACTTTTATTTTCTTCTGCTGGAATATATTTAACTTTCATCTTGAATTTAAATTTTATTATATTTTTATCTATTTTAAAGCTTGATTTAAAAAAAGTATTTTCTATTATTTTATTTTCAAAAGAGTAAATATTCTTTAAATTATTAAATTTAAAGTTGTATTCATAATTTATATTTGTATTGAAGTAGAAACTGTTTACTCTATTAAAACTTGGAGTAAATTTGTTTTCAAATAAATCATTGTCTTGAAATAATTTTATTATTGTAACTTTATCCTTTATTTTATTTGTTATAGTATAAGTAAACTCAGCTTTTTGATATTTAGGCCTTTTTTTATTTTTAATAATATTTGAAATTAGTTTAACAATATCATTATAGTATTGGTTTATATATCTTTCATATATAAAATTATTTAATTCGTTAAAATCTATGCTCAAATTATAGTTTACAGAACTACCATAATAAGATTCAGTATGTTTAATTTCTAAATCATTATTTTTATTATTATATATAAAAATTTTTTTTATAAGATTATTTTCTTTAATTTTTAATGTTTTTATTTCCTTTTTAGAGTTTAAGATTAAAATTTTACTATTTATATCGGCTTTAGGTAAATAAGAATATGGAGTTGTTTTATTTGTTAAATCTAAAAACTTATTAAGTTTGGGAATATATACTATTGCATGATTAAAATAACTATAAGATGGGATATCAAAATTATATATTCCAAAATCATTTGTTGAAACAAGAACAAGTTTTACATCAATATTAAAGATTTTTAATATGTTTAAAAACAATAAAGCTCTATCTTTACAGTCTCCATATTTATTTTCAAAAACAGCATTGGGGCTATATGGTTTATAGGAATGTATTCCTAATTCTATTCCAACATAATGAATATTATCTAGTATGTAAGCATAGAAGAATTTTATAATCTCTTCTTTATCATTTAATTGTTTCTTTTTTACTAATTTTTTAAAATATTTAATGTTTTTTAGGCTTAATTTGTAGCTTTTATCAAAAATTATATTCTGAAACCATGATTTTACTTCATCCCAATTTGAAAAATTAGAAACTGAAATATAAGCCTCTTCTTTATATGAAAAATAGTAATATGGCTCATTGATAAACTGCTTTAAGTTTTCTCCCCAAAAAGTAATTATCTTATAATAGTTTTTTTTAGACTTAGTTACTGTTTTTTTTAGATAATTTTTATTAAAAGCTATGTTTAATTTTATGTTTTTAGGATATTTGATTGAATATTTATAGGAAACTATATCTGATTTAGGTTTTATATTTTCAAGAATAGAAATCTTATTTTTAAAGTAATTTCTTTTTTTAGTACTTTTAATTTTATAATGAATATAAAAAATATCCCCTTTTTGCAAATATTGCTTTAGGTTAAATTTAAGTATTTTCATATCTGAATAGAGGCCGTCATACTCATAAGGAATAACTAAGTCATAATCATTTATTTTAATTATTTCTCCATCATTTCTATAAATATAACTATCATTTATATCAAGGATTTCTTCATCTTCAATATAGAGTATTTCATAAAATAAGTTTTTTATATCTGTATTTGCAAAATATATAGCTTCTTTTTGTTCTATTGTATAGCCCATTTTTTTATTTAAAATTATATTTTTAGTTGTTTTTAATATTTTATTTTCGTTATTTAATTCTTTTTGAGATAAACTATTTAATTCTTTTTTAAAAAAGTTATCGCTATATGTTTTTTCTTTGTTAGATAATAACTTGTATAGATTTTGAGCTTCAGAGATTTTAATATTTAATAAAATTGCAGGATTTTTTAATAACTCTCCAATTGATAATTTAGTTATTTGATATAATAAATATGGATTCTTTTTAGTGAAAGGATATAATTTGATAATGTCAATAAATCCTTTTGTATTTCTAAAGAATTCATTCCATGTTATTATTTGAGAAAATATTCTTACTGATTTAGGATGTAAATTAACTAGTTTTAATATTTTTTTTATTGCTGTTTTATATTCTAGTTTTTTAAATTTTTCTATTAATCTATCAATATGAAATTTATTGTTTAAAAAATAGTTGTCAATTAAATCTGTATTTAAATTATTTTCTATAAAATCATCTTCATAATATAATAATACACCAAGATTATTTTTATTTTTATTATAAACTTCTTTAATTAATTTTTGATATTTTAAATAATCATTAGTTTTAAGTTCTTCTATCAAAAAAGGTAAAGTTAAAAAAATATCAAATTTATTTAATGATTTTAATTTTTTTTTAAATTCAATTTGATTATCAATTCTTTGGTAGTATTTTAGCTCAAAGTAATCTTTTATAATAGCTTGTTTTATATTCATAATAAAATTATATCTTTCTTTATTTCTTTTTATTTTATTATATTGATATAATAAATTTAATAAGGGGTAATTAAGAGCTTTTTGTAGTTTTATTTTTTTATTATTTTTAACTTTAATTTTAAGCTTATTAAATAATAAAAAATCTTTATTAAAATAATATAATTTATTAATCACATAAATATCTTCCTTAGAGTAATATTTTGCCGTTTTCACAGGATAAGACATCGCCGTTTTCACAGGATAAGGCATCGCCGTTTTCACAGGATAAGGCATCGCCTTATCCTTACGGCTATATGCCTTTATGAGGTAGTTTTGGTATATATTGGATGAATAATCATAATTTTTTCCAAAAATAATAATATTTTGGAGTAAAAATACAATAATAATAAATTTTCTAATCATTTTTTCCTAACTATGTGGGTGGAATTTATCATAATTCTCAAGCATATCCTGTACTGAAACATGAGTATATCTTTGAGTTGTGGAAAGCGAAGCATGACCTAATAATTCTTGAATATCTCTTAAATCTGCCCCATTATTTAACATATGAGTTGCAAAGCTATGCCTTAAAGCATGTGGCGAAATTTTTAATTTTAAATCTGATTCATCAATATATTTATCAACGACCCTTCTCACACTTCTAGCAGTTAATCTAGTTCCTCTAAAGTTTAAAAATAAAGCATTTTCTTCTTCATTTATGGCTAAAGAAGACCTCTCTTTTAGATATAGTTCTAAAGCATTGCTTGCATAAGAGCCAAATAAAACCATTCTTTCTTTTTTACCTTTTCCTTCAACAATAATTGCTCTATTATTTAAATCTATTTGTTCAATATTTAAAGATTCTAGTTCACTAACTCTTAAACCTGTTGCATATAGCAATTCTAAAATAGCTTTATCTCGTGCTCCTAAAACAGTTGATGTATCCGGTAACTCAAGAAACATTGCCATTTCCTCTTCTTTTAAGTACTTAGGAAGTTTGGTATCAAATTTGGGATTAGGAACTGAAGCTGCATAATTCTTTTGAATAACTTTTTCCATTAGTAAGTATTTAAAAAATGATTTTATTGCTGATAAATGCCTACTTACAGAAATATTATCTAGTTTTTTGTTAAATAGTTCATGCATAAAAGATCTGATATGCAAATCTGTAATATTGGCAATTGTTATTTTATTATATCCTTTTTTTAAAAAATTTATAAATTGTTCTAAATCTGTAGAGTAAGCTCGTAAAGTATGTTTACTAAATCTTCTTTGAGTTTTTAAATATTCCAAAAACTTATCTTGATGTTGCTCTATTATTAAAAAATTATTATTCATTGTAAACTCCTAATACTCCCTTTATATTTTAACATATTAAATTTTTAAATGCCATTTTAAAAGAAGCTTTTATTTTTATAGTGTTATGAAAGTTTTATTCGTTAATATTAAAATTTAAGCAAAAAAAAAGGACTTAGTAAAACTAAGTCCTTATGGCGGAGTAGACGGGGATCGAACCCGCGACCCTCGGCGTGACAGGCCGATACTCTAACCAAGCTGAGCTACTACTCCAAGTAGATGGTGGGCGCTATAGGGATCGAACCTATGACCGCCGGCTTGTAAGGCCGGAGCTCTCCCAGCTGAGCTAAACGCCCTCAGCTATGGATGGAATATATCATTAAAATTTTAATATGTCAACTATTTTTTTTAGTTTTTTTTAAATTATTTATAGCCCATTGATTTTACTTTATTTTAAGAAATAGATGAATTTATTTAAAAAAGATATAAAATTTTTGATTACTTGAAACTTTTGTAGTAAACTAACTAAGAATATGGTCTACAAAAGTTTAAAAACTCTAAGTTTCAAATAGTTCCATTTATTAAAAATTTAATAGTTTAAAAAATATATTGAATGATTTTTAAATTTAAACTATAATTATTTGAATATCTTAATTTAAGGTATATGGAAAAATAGGAGAAAAATGAAATTAAATGAAAAATATGAGTTGATAGAAAAAGTAAAGTCAAATAAAAAAAAATTATATAGAGCTAAAGACCTTTTTAATGATATTGAGATTTTTATAGAACCATATCAAGAAATAAGTGCCTCTGATTGGACTATGGGTGGGAAAATAAACGAAGAATTAAGAAAATTAAAGTTGTCAACTGCAATAGATGATTATTTCTATACAGATAATAAAGAAAAGAAAACAAAAATATTTTATAAAGTATATCTTGATAATCCGTTAACTATAAAGAAACAAGAAAAGGCGGTTATAACATCTCACACAAGAAAAAGAAGGAAAAAAACACTTACTAAAGATAACTTTGATGAAGAAAGTACTGCAATAAGTAATGATGTTAATACTGAAATCCCTAAGCCGGTAAACCCAAGTAAACTTGAAAGAATTATGGTTTGTGAAAACTGTAAAACAGAAATTAATTTAAGAAATTACAATAATTCAACAAATACTGTATATTGTGAAACTTGTCACAAAAAACATAAAGTCATTTTTCAAGAAATTGCTAATAAAAAAGAAAGAGCAAAACTGTCAAAATATGTAAAAATAAGTAAAGGTAAAAACAAGCTTTTAATAGAAATAAGTAAGGATAAAATAGAAACCATTTTTATATTTGCAGCTATTTTAATTTGGTCAATATTTAGATTAGCTGAAGTAGAATATATTTTTCAAACTTTAGAGATTTATTTGTATATAGGTTTTGCTCTTATATTATTTTTGATGGTTTTAGATAAAAATTATATTGAAGTAACAAAAGGAGTTTTAAAAATATATTCAAAGCCACTTTCTATATCTGCAGCTAAAAAGTTTAAAGCTAAAGATATTGAGCAATTATATGTGAAAAAAGGAATTACTGAGGGTGCTGGAGTTAAGTCTTTTGTTAGATTTGCAAATGGACGAAGGTATGAAAGTGAAGAGTATGTTGAGGCCGAACTAGATGTTTATAATCTAATAGTCATATTAAAAGATGGAAAGGGTGAATTTAGTATTTTAGAAACACACAATTCTGCAGATGCTCTTTATCTTGAAAAATTAATAGAAAAGTTTCTTAAAATAAAAGATGTTGGTGTTGCAAAAGAGATAGTATAAAGTTTGTTATTGAATTGTGGGTTTTATAGGGTTTGAATTCTTAAATTAGAAATTAAATCCAGCAGTAAATGAAACAATATTTACATGAGTATTATATGTACCTAGTAATTCTTCATTAGATGATTTTCTTTCAGTAAATACAACATAGCTGTATGCTAAGTCTAACTGTATCATATTCTTAATGTTATATCCTACTCCTAGGCCTACAATATGCCTGTCATTATCTGGAAGAGAAGGATCTAGTGTTTCATCAGGGACAGGGTTAAAATCATAAGTATAACCTGCTCTTAGTGATAATTCTGGCATGACTTTATATTCTAAACCAAATCGAAGAGCTAAAACATCCTTCCAGTCTTTTTTAATAATGGATTCTTTAGATGGAGCACCATTTTCATCGGTAAATTCTTCTTTAGTAAATTTAAATCTTAATTCATCATAAGAAGACCACATAGTATATTGAGCATCAAAAGATAATAGTAATTCAGGAAGAACTTTATAAGAAATACCCCAAATCAATTCCATTGGTAATGTTAAATTAACACTCATTTTTTGGTCTGATGGTTTAGAAGGGTTAAAAATAGGATTTGATACATCAAAATCTGCATTTCCTTCAAAATGATAAGATTTACCATATTTAAATACAAGACCTGTTCTTAGATCATTCCATTTATAAAATAAAGATGCCTTAAAACCATGTCCAAGAGTTTGGCCATCTGATCCCATCTGTACTAACATATAATCACTAGAGCTTAATTTAACTCTTTTTCTTAACTCAACGGCGGCAATACCTAAGTCGTAAGTTAAAGCAAAAGTTAATCCTTTTACTACTTCATAAGCAATAGTAGGAGAAATATCAACAGATTGAAAATTCATTATTTCAATAAGTTCAGAACCTGCCCAACCGTCGGCCCATTCAATTTTAGCAGCAAAAGGAGCTGAAACACCTAAACCAAATGCTAATTTGGGCATTACTTTATATACAAAGTTAAATTGAGGTGAAACAGGATAGCTATCTTTAGATTCAGCAGAATCAGAATTATGCTTCCAAGTACTTTTAGGCATTAATAAAGTTGCACCTAGATTAAAATTTATACCATCTAATTGAGTAATACCTGCGGGGTTATAAAATAATGCACTAGCATCATCAGCAACAGCAGTAAAAGCGTTACTCATAGAAATAGCTTTAGCTCCTTGTTCTGGAAGTGCGAAACCTGATGCATAAATTACAGAAGTAACTATAGTAAATAATAATATTAAAAATTTTCTCATTAGTTACCTCCTTGTGCAGGATTAAATACGCTAGAATAAAAACTTATAAAATCATTTTTGGCTTTTTTAGATTCTTCTTCATTGTAAGCTGTAAAAGCATGTTTTGAGCCATAGGTTCCTAATGGAGCATAAGTTTTAAAGCTATCTGTATTTGTTTCAGAAAAGATATTCATAGTTTTGGCTAAATGGTTTGTTGTATAGTTAGGAATAACTTCATCTCCTGTTGATTTTTGCATTAAAATAGTTTTAGTTGGATAAGTAAATGTGTCTGTTGCTAAAGGCTCTGTAATTGTATGATGAGCATAAGCAATAGGGTCACCTTGGTCTAAAATTAATTGACCTAAAAATAAAAATTGTGCAAATTCTGGTGTATTAGGTTCTATACCCATGTTGTGTAAAGCATTAATAATAGGCATTTTTATTGAATCTGATTGTGTCATCATTAAAATATCAATTAATCCTCCACCAGGGACATTTAACACTCCACTTGCTACATCAGGAGAAACAGTCATAAACATTGTTCCGAGTATTCCACCTAATGAAATACCAAAATATGACACTTTTGAATTATCTAATCTTACACCACTTGGTAAATCTGTAAATTGGGAAAAATCAGCCATAGTTTTAACCGCTTGTCTTAATTGAACTAAATCTAATACAGATTGTCTTAAATGGTCTCTTGAAGCAAATAAATTTGCAGAAAAGAAATTTTCTCCACTTTGAGCTCCCCCTGTTACTCTATCTCCATGTTCAACAGCATCAATACCAATTGCAACATAACAATTTTCTGCAAGTTTATTTGCAAAACCAAAAATTTGTTCTTTACTACCACCTAAACCATGTTGAACAATAATAACAGGAAAGCCATCTGTTGGCATTTCACAAAAAGTGGGGTTTTCATCTGATTTTACCATAGGTATAGTCATGAAGAATTTCACTTCTTCTTTTGTAGGAGTTGTGGGGATTTTTGTAGGGTCCCATGCTCCAGTTGTATCACTTAGGTAATTTGCTAAATCAATGTTTCCAATAAAAATAAAAGCAATATTTCTGTATAAATCAATTGCGCTTGAATAACCTAAACCTTGAGCATACGCGTCGGGGTCGGTAATTCCTGCTTGTTGTAAAGCCATAGGAACACCAGCATGTGGAACTTCAGCAAGTTTTACAGGGTTTACATTCATAGGAGTAGCATCTGAGCTTAATAGTAAAGATAGATTCATTAGGCCATCAGTAACAGTTTGGGTTGTTACAGTATAAGCCATAGAAACATTCTTTCTGTCTATTCCACTTGCTTCTAAACCTTGAAATAATGGAGCCATAGATTTTCTTAAATCTTCTAGTTGATTTGCTTTTGCATCATCTAGGCCTTCATATAATGATTTGCCATTTTCATCTATTAAAGCATCTTTTGATGCCGCAATGGATAATACTTGGGGTTTAATTAAAGAATGACCTTCTGTATTTTTTAATTTATCTGTTAAAACTACTACATAGGTTGATTTTTGTCTCCATATATCACCATTAGCAGGAGAAAGAGATAATGTTCTTGTCATAGTATCCCACTTAGCTTCAGTAGGAACAGGAACACCTCCTTGTGCTGTTAGCTTTAAAACCATTACAGATACTGTTGCCATATCAGTTAAATCTGTTTTAAGTGTTGATTCATCAATGTTTTGGCTTAAATTAACCATAAATGGGCTTGTAACTCCCCAGCCATCAAGTTTATTTATTTCTGTAAGCATAGCCTTAGTTGAATCATCTGCATCATCTGCAATAGGTAAATTTAAATGATTATCTAGCATTACGAAATCAGAAGGAACTGGAGCATCGTTAAATTGTTCACAACCTTCAATTTCTTTTGATAAAAAACAAGCTAAAAAATTATCTTTTATTGTTACATTCCATAACATTAAAAAATTACTTCTATTTAATCCACTAGCTTCTAAGCCTTCTAAGCCTGGCTTATATGATAATCTCGCTGCTTCTAATTGAGTGGCTGTTGTATCATCAATAACAGAGAGAGTTGAATGACCTTCATTATCAACTAAAGGTTCTGTATTTTTAGAATAATAAAAAGCTTGTGATTCTACAAATTCTTTACCATCTGTTGTTTTTATTCCTTTTAATAATAGTACTGAATAAGTTCCTGCTGGCCATGCAGTTTTAGGAGATATCAGTAAAACATTTGCAGAAGCTGGATGAAGAGCAACTGTAATATCTGCGTATGGAGTTCCATCTTTAAAAACCATAATACGGTTTTCCAGAGTTGTCGCATCTATATCATTGGTAAAACTCATTGTAAAAGGTATTTTATTTGATAAATTTAACTCTGTTCCTGCAGGAACAGCCTGATACATAAAGTCGGATGGCATTGGTATTACTGTTGTACCACATGTTTCATTTTTAACTTGAAAACAAGGGCTAGGTGAAGCCTCCTTTGTTTCATTTTCATCTAATTTAACTTCCTCTACACAACTCCAAAACATTAAAGTCATTAAGAGAAAAACTAAGTACTTTTTCATTTTTCCTCCTCGTTATTAAATAAAACTAATACTTAGTAAAGTTTTTATCATAAAAATGACATTTTTTCAAAGTTTTTATTGAAATCAAGGTGTTTTAATTAGATTAATTTATAATTAGTATAAAATTGTTAGGCAAGTTCTGTTATTTACTGATTTCAAGAATTCTATAATTGCCGGATAAGTCTTTATGAAAGTTGAAGTTATTTATTTTATTCTGTTTACATATTTTTATTAAATCTTCTTTTTGGTTATATCCTATTTCAAAGAAAGATTTTTTTATATCTCTCTCCATTATTGAGTTTATTAATTTATTATAAAAATATAAACCATCTTTATTATCAGTAATTGCATTTTGTGGTTCAAAAAAGAGTTCTTTTTTTAAGTTATTATATTCTGACAACGATACATAAGGAGGGTTTGATATCAATATATCTATATTATTTTCCAATTCACATAATAAATCTGACTTAATAAAATTAATATCATCAATATTATTTAACTTTGCATTTTCTATAGCTACATTTAAAGCTTTTTCTGATATATCAACAGCTGTAAAATTAAGCTTTTTAAAATCATCATTATTCAATTTCTTTTTTAGCTCTAAGTACAATGAAATAATTATGGCTCCACTTCCTGTACCCACATCTAAAATATTTAGTTTTTTATTATCTAAAGAGATTAAATACTCTATAACTTTTTCAACTAATTCTTCTGTTTCTCTTCTAGGGATTAGAACATTTTTATTGACAATAAAATCATAACCATAAAACTCCCATTTCCCTAAAATGTACTGTATAGGTTCATTTTTGATTAGCCTATTTAGTAACTCTTTAAAACTATCTCTTTCTTGTTTAAATAGTGGCCTATCAAAATTTAAATATAAATCAAACCTTTTTAGCTTTAAAACATGAGATAATAATAATTCTGTTTTATATTTTGATTCTTCTATATTTTTTTTGTCTAAATAGTTGATAGTCCAATTTAGTATATCTAATACAGTCCAAGTTTTTTCCATTTTACCTTTTTATTAAGACTTTATTCTTCTGTATTACTCATTGCAAGAGTTTCATAGTGAGTTCTTAGTGCAACAACAATATCCTCTAAATCACCAGCCATAATATAGTCTAGTTTATAGAGAGTTAGACCTATTCGGTGGTCTGTGAATCTACCTTGAGGATAGTTATAAGTTCTAATTCTTTCAGATCTATCACCTGTTCCTACTTGCGATTTTCTTGCTGCTGCAATTTTAGCATTTTGTTCATCAAGCTTTTTTTGATACAGTCTCGTTTTTAAAACTCTTAATGCCTTTTGCTTATTTTTTAATTGAGATTTTTCATCTTGGCATATTACTACAGTATTAGTAGGTAAGTGAGTAACTCTGATTGCTGAATCTGTTGTATTAACTGATTGCCCACCAGGCCCTGAAGAACGATAAACATCAATTTTTAGTTCTTTATCTTCAAGAACGATGTCTACATCTTCTGCTTCAGGCATAATTGCTACAGTACAAGCAGAAGTATGAACTCTACCTTGTGATTCTGTTTCTGGAACTCTTTGAACTCTATGAACTCCAGCTTCATATTTTAAGTAACTATAAACTTTATCACCTTTTATGTTAGCAATAATCTCTTTATATCCACCCATATCTGAAGAGGAAGAAGATACTATATCTATTTTCCAGTTATGCTTTTCTGCAAAATAACTGTACATTTTAAATAAATCACCAGCAAAAATAGCTGATTCATCACCACCTGTACCTGCTCTAATTTCAAGAAGAACATTTTTCTCGTCATTAGGATCTTTAGGAATTAAAAGGATTTTTAATCGTTCTTCTAATTTAAACTTTTCCTTTTCGAGGTCTTTAACTTCTTCTTTAGCCATTTCTCTGATTTCTTCATCTTCATCTTCAATAAGAATTTTATTTTCTTCCAGTTCTTCATTTACCTTTTTATATTTAATGTAGGTTTCAGAAATATCTTTTATTGAAGAAAATTCTTTTGTTATTTCAGTATATAATGACTTATTACTGTAAATAGCATTATCACTCAAAATTTCATTGATTTCATGATATCTTTTAAGGACTTTATTTAATTTATTAAACATATCGTTTATTATTTCTTTTTATTATAGCCACTATTTGCATAACGACGCTTAAATTTCTCAACTCTACCAGCTGTATCAACAATTTTTTGTTTTCCAGTAAAGAATGGATGACATTTTGCACAGATATCTAAACGAAGACTCTCTTTTGAAGTTTCTATTTCATATTCTGCACCACAAGCGCATTTAGCTATAACTTTAAATGTTTTAGGATGAATACCTTTTCTCATTATTTCCTCCGATTACCAACACAAACATTGAACATAGATTAATACAATAATTTAAGAGGATTGTCAAGATTAATAATTTAATATTTTTTAAATTATTGTTGCCTATTTAATATATATGGATTCCTTTGAACTGTTGGCATGATAAGTGCATGTTGTATTGAAACATGGGCTGGAGCCTTTAAAACATAAATTATTAAATCTGCAATATCTTCTGCTGAAAGAGGAGTGTAGCCTTCATATACCTTTTTAGCTTTTTCTGTATCTCCATGATATCTAACAATAGAAAATTCCGTTTCTATTGCTCCTGGAGCGATATTACTTACTCTTACCATTGTTCCCTGTAAATCAATATTCATGCCTTCTGAAATACTATGAACTGCTGATTTTGTAGCACAGTAAACATTGCCATTTGGGTAAGTCATTATTCCTGCAATACTTCCAAGGTTTATAATATCTCCAGTATTTCTTTTTTTCATTTGTTCAATAATAGGCTTACTTATATATAAAAGTCCCTTAATATTCGTGTCTATCATTTTATCCCAATCATCATAGCTTCCTGCATAAATTGGGTCAACTCCTGATGCTAAACCTGCACTGTTTATAAGTATATCAACATCTTTATTTTTCAAGTATTCACTTATTGTAGAAAATGTTTTATCTCTATTTCTGATATCAAGTAAAATAATATCAATTTTTACATTAAATTTTTCAAGCTCTTTTTTTAGTTCATTTAATTTATTTTCTCTTCTTGCAACTAAAGTAAGATTTACCCCTTCTTGAGCTAGTTGCAAAGCTGTTGCCCTACCTATTCCTGCACTCGCACCTGTCACAAGAGCTTGTTTTCCTTTTAATGATTGCATAAAAGTTCCTCCTAAAGTTTAAAATATAATAGATATTTCTTTACTTTAAGTCAAATTAGATGTAGATTTATGCTATATATAGATTTTCAGAGGCTTTATCATGAAGGAAAATAAAGAAGGAGTAGGAGATGTGTCAGGTTTTAAACTTTTCCTATAGACAAAGCAAAAAACTTATGTATAATAAAATATTTTTAGGAATTAATATATTGAAAAAGATATTATTATGTTTATTTGTTTTTCTATTTTTATTAGTTTTTTCTTCAAATTTATTGTTTGCTTCTCAAGATGCTAATCTTCAAAAACGAAGAGATTCTTTAACGAAATATATTTTAAAAAACAAATGTGCTAGAGTTTACAAGTTTACAAGTTTACAAGTTTACAAGTTGCATACTTAGATTTATTTTTCGTAAAAAAAGATCTCCAGATTATTAAAAAATTATAAAACTTTGTTGTTTATTTTTGTGTTTTGATATTTAAAATCAGAACATATTTTTTATAAGATAAGTCTTTGAAAGGCTTTTAATGGAGAAAAATATATGAAAAATTTTTTTATTTATTTCCTATTAATGTTTCAAGTAAATATATTTTCAGATGAAACATTGGTATTTGATTATGATTCAGATAGAGATATTGTTTTAAATGCATCTGAAACATCTGAATTAATTATTGAAGGAGTTATTACAAATATTAAAACTTATACTTACTATAAAAAGAGGAGAGACTTAATTAACTTATCTGATATAATAGTTGACAATTTAGCTGATGTGAGGGTTATTACTGAATTAATGGTGAAAGTTTTAGATGTTTTTAAAGGAGAACCTAAAGGTGAAAATATAAAAATTTACGTAATTGGAGGATGTATACTTTTAAATGGTGAAAAGTTATGTCAAGAGGTGACTCATACTGCCTATCCATTTTTGGATATTGGGGACCAAATGATTATGGGATTAAAACATACAGAAGATGGACATATTCTTAGCAAACTGATAGATGAATATTCTATGTGGTATAATTTTTTCCATGCTGCAATATTGCAAATACCTTCATCAAAAGATATGATTTATACAGTAGAGGAAGCAAGGCTAAATAGAGTATTTTTGCATTTAACAAGAGAAGCCTTAAGAATACTTGAGGAAGAATTAGAATATAGTGAACCTCCAAATAACAATAATCCTGAAGATAAAATAGATGCCGTAGATTTAGTTGATGAAGAATATGATTTACATGAAGAAGTAAGTATTGCAGATTTAATTGAAAATTATGAAACAGCATTGTTAGAGGTAGAAAGAGTTGTGGGGGAAAGAATTGACTTCGTTAATTATTTAAAAGCTAAGCTAAGGAGTATGTATGAATAAAGTAATTATATTTTTAATATTTTTAATGTTTTCCTCAACTATTTATTCCTATCAAACTTTTTGGACAAATGGTATGTGTGGCGGATATGCTGATTTTCAGATTTCTGATGAAGATGATGAACCATGGGGAGATTATTGGGAAGCAATAATTGTTGAAGCTTCAAAAAATGCTGCAAATTATTGGAATGAAGCAGGGAGTGAACATAGTTTATATTATGATGGAAGAGGGTGTGATAATCCAGAAATTGAGTACGATGATTTTTGGGTTTTAACAAGTGATATGGCATACACATATAATTGGTTTTGGGTTTTATCTAATTGTGCACCAACAAGTTTTGCTACAATTGAAGTAAATAGAAAGGCTTTCAGTAAAGATAAAAATCAAAGATCAAGACAAATGCAGGATACTATAACTCATGAATTTGGTCATTTATTGGGTATTGCACATTCAAATGGGAGCAATTTATTTGTAGATCATACCCTTGAAGATCGATATAAATCTATTTTAATGAGAAATGATGGTTATAAAACGCATAGGCATCTAACAGAGGATGATAAATTTGCGGCAAGAGATTTATATGGTAGGGATGATCAAGTCTTAAAAACTAATTTATCTATGTACAAGAAAACTATTGTTGATGTTAAGGGTCAAACATATTGGAATAGTAAAAATTATAAATCTTATTCAAAGCCTCAAATTGCTTATCAACCAAACAGTAAGAAAAGGTATACTTATATCATGACTTGGGTAAAATCATCAACACATCAAATTAATTATAAATTTATGGATGATTATTCTAAAGATATGTATGATTTAGGAAAAGCAAAGGATGGAACTGATGAAAATAATTTAGGAGTTAGACATTGGATTAATGATAGTTACACATTGTCAACTCCATCTATTGCAGTTAGTGATGATGGAGAGAATGCTGTAATCGCATGGAAGCAAGAAAGAGCAAATAAAGAACCATATTTAGCTGATGATATATATTATGCAATAATACCAACATCTTCACATCCTAGTAGTGATAGAGATAATCCAACTGGCAGTATAATATTTGATAATAGCGGTTTGTCTTTAGGTAGTTTTATGGCTAAAACAATGACTCCTCCTAAGGTTGTATGGATAGAAAAATGGAAGAGGTTTGTCATATTTTATACGGAATTAAATGATAGTGCTCTCTGGGATTGGAGAATAAGATATATCGTTTCTGATGATGAAAAAGGTAGTTTTTCAGCTTCTTCAAATGATAGGGTCCTGGGTAAAACAAGTTTATTTTCTAATTGGAATCCTCTTGATGTAAATTGTCATCAAAAAAAATGGGATGGCAAAATTTTGGAAGATGCATGCTTATTGGTCTTTAATCCTATAAAGCATAGTAAAAATCTTGTTGCACCTGATTCTTTAGCAAAAATGTCTTTTAAAGTTCTTGAAATTGAAAATTTAGCTTCTACTAATTATATTGATGAAAGTCTTTATGTTATAGATCCTGTTTTGGATCCAAACCTGATCCTTTGTTAAAGATTATTAATGATGGTGCAGGAAATAAAATTCCAGCAAATATTAATACTTTGAATAGAATAAAGAAGGCTGCTAAACAAAGTGTTCAAAATTTGAAATTTTTTCTATACTATGATATATATAATAATGAATGGAAATTATCAAACCTAGAAGAGGAAAACTTTGATTATAATGGGTTCAATATGAAGTCAAGAACTGGTTTTTCAATGACCTTAAATAAAGATAAGAACAGATACAGATATCTTTGGATTGAGGAATAATGGAGTATTTATGAATAATTATAAAATTCTTATTGTTTTTATATTTTTAGGATTATTTTTATTTAATTCTTGCAAGCCTGAACTGCCTCCTAGTCAGTGGGCATGCGAGTCTCTGAATAGAGGGCTCAGAGATGCTTTAAAGGGTAGTGGTCATCCTGTTTGCAGTGAAACAAATTTATGTGAATGGGATAGTAAAAATAATTACTGTCAGGTTAGATATCCAGAAGCTTATATTGGACTAGTAGATAGTGGCTATTGTGAAGATGAAATTTTTGGATATTTAGATATTATTACCCCTAAAAATATATCATATTGTTCTGCGAAAGAGAGATTTGAATCTAAAGATGACTGCCCTCCTTTAAAAGATAGGGATTATAAAACAATACTTGAAACAAATACACTAGAACTTGTAACTCCTGTTTGTGCTTCTTCTTTTGCAAAAAATAAAAGGGATGCCTGCATTTACATAAATGAATTTTTTATTGAAGAATTGACTAGAAAAGATCCTGTTAATGCACCTGCTGCAATAGAAAAGCACAAGGCTGTTTATACTGATAAAGAAAATAATTATTGCATAAATAAATATTCAAAAACTAATAATATTTATATTCAACCATCTAATGCTTATAACTGTGTATTTAAGTATTCAAAGATTGATTTTGAAACGTTGAGCAGTCTTGCTGGTAAAGAATTAAGCTATAGCTATTGTGATTAGGAAAAGGAGGAAAATGAAAAAGTTTATTTTATTACTGATTTTATCTTTTTCGATTATGCTTTCATGTGGAGGCGAAAACGACAAGAATACTTGCAAAGATAGTTCAGAATGTGAAGAGAATTACTATTGTAATGAAAATCAAGTGTGCAGTAACACTTGTGAAAATAATGAAGATTGTCTATCAAATTATTGTAATTTAGATGGAGTTTGTGCAGAGAATCCTTGTGATAGTATTACTTGTAGTATTCATTTAAAAAAAGAATGTGTTATTGATACAGACGGAGAGGCTGAATGTAATTGCATCTCTGGTTATCATATGGAAAATAACTCATGTGTTGATACTGATGAATGCATGGTGATGAGTAGAGCATGCCCTGAAAATACTGAATATTCTCTTTGTATTAATTATGAAGGTACACATGAATGTGTTGATAAAGATGAGTGTGAATATAATAATGGAAATTGTGGAGATTTAAATTTATATGAGTGTATAAATAATGAATTTGCACCTGTAACATGTATTGAAAAGCAATAATCTTTTAAAACTTAATAAAAACAGAAGATAATAAAAAATAATATAGAGCTAAACTACAACTTACAACTTATTTAACGTATTGGTCTTGCTTATGATTTTGAATCTTTTAATTTACGAGTGGACTCCTCTAATATATATGTATTTCTCTGAACTGTAGGCGTTACAAGAGCTCGTTTTCCTTTTAGTGATTGCATGAAAGTACCTCCTAAAGTTTAAAATATAATAAATATTTCTTTACTTTAAGTCAAATTAGATGTAGATTTACGCTATATATAGATTTTCAGAGGCTTTATCATGAAGGAAAATAAAGAATTTTCAGAAAAATTGTACAAACAGCAAATCATTCCTATTATTAAAGAAAATAATGGTTTAGTTACTCCTGCTGATATTGCTTTAAAGTTAGGTTATCCTATTATACATATTAAATATGTTTTAAATAAGCTTGCTACTCAATATCTTGCTGATATTCAACCTACTGAAAACGGAGGGTTATTATATAGATTTAATCCTACTTTAAAAGAAATAGGTAAATATAAAAAAATTATTAAAAAAATATTATCTTTAGTCTTAGCTTTTTTTACTTTTCTTTTTAAATTTTTAATTATGATAACTTTAATTGGTTATATGATTTTTTATATTTTAGTTATTGTAGGGGTAATGGTAGCTATCACTGCAAAGGGAGATAGTGATAATAATAGTGATTTTGGTGGAGATTTTGTACTAGGGTTATTGAGAGTGATGTTTGAATTAATAGTTAATTCATTTTTCTTTTTTGGTTCAGACCCTTATGAAAAATACATGTATGCTAAAAAGAGGCCATTTTATATAAGAGTATTTTCATTTGTTTTTGGAGATGATAAAAGAGAAAGGCCATTTAATCATGATAATAATATTTTTAAGTTTTTAAAAAAATCAAAACAAATAACATTAGCACAAGCAGTTAATTTAACAGGCTTATCTGAAGAAGAAACTAGGAAGCTATTAGTTAATATGGTTGTTAAGTATAATGGAGATATAGAGGTAAATGATAATGCTGTAATTGTTTATAAGTTTGACAGTTTAGAATTTGCAAGTGATGATAATGATAAGTTTTCTTATTCTTGGAATAGGTTAAAAAATATACCTAAACTAAACTATAACTCAAAAAAGGAAAATGTATGGATAATTGCATTTAATATTTTTAACTTAGTAATGAGTTCTACATTTATGTATCTTTATATAAATAATGGTGGAAATTTTAATTTTAATAATATATTTGATAGTGAAATTTTCTTTTTATATTTATATCCATTTGTGTTTTCGGGATTATTTTTTATGATTCCAATTATTAGGTTTGTAAGACTAAAATATGTGATACCTCAAGTTGAACGATATAACAATACTTTAAAAGCCTTAAAACTAATATTTTTATCAAAACACAATAATAGTTATGTTGAAACGAAGTTAATAAAATCTGGTATTGAAGAAGATTTATTTGTAAATTATCCTTCTTTATTTGTTCATGATTTTATTGATGATAAAGATGTTATAAATACAAGTAATTATGTTAATGAATTAATATCTTCTAAAGCTAAAGCTATTGATGCTTAACTCTACTCAGATTTAATAAAACTACCATATCCGTAATTTGTTTTTATTTTATTTTTAGCATCAAAAATTATTTCTCCTCTTAAAATTGTTTTATTTACTTGATATGAAAATTTTTTTCCATTAAAAGGGGAGTATTTTCCTTTTGATTTTAGATTTTGTTCATTTACAACAAATCCTTTTTTATCCATAATTGTAAAGTCGGCATCTTTACCTATTTCAAGAGAGCCTTTTTGCGAGAATAGTCCATAAAGTTTTGCGGGATTTTGAGATGTAATTTCAATAATTCTTTTTAAAGTGATAAGTTTTTTATCATAAAAAGAAGTAAATAGGTAAGGTAACATAAACTGAGTTCCTGGGATACCGTTGTATACTTTTGAAAAATCTTCATAAAGTTTATTTTTTTCAAAATCAGTTCCTGCATGGTCTGTTGTTATAAAGTTTATTTTTCCATTCATTACAGATTCTCTTAAGTATTCTTTATCATCTAGTTTTTTTACCACTGGTGCTGTTTTTAATCTGCCTTTTAAAGTATAAAGGTCATCTTCTGTAAATTCTAAATAGTGAGGGCAAGTTTCTGCCGTAGAATTTTTATAACTCTCAACTAATTTTAATCCTTCTTTTGTGCTAATGTGAACAATATGGATTTTAGTATTATATTTTTTAGCAATTTTTATTATATTTTTTATTGCAATTACTTCGGCCTCTATTGGTCTAGACAGTAAATATCCTTTTATTGTTTTTTTCTCTCCGTTTGAAAGTTTATTTATTGAACTTTCTATAATATTTAAGTCTTCGGCATGAAAGGCAAATATAAAATTTTCATTTTGTGCTAATTCAAAAAGTTTGTCTATTTGTTCATAGGTCAATGATTTATATGTTGGCATACCTGATATTGTATATATTTTAAATGCGGTTACCCCTTTTTTCTTTAATTTTTTTAATTTTTCTACTATTTTACTGTTAATTTGCTCCGCTCCATTTATTCCTCCCCAAAAGGCAAAATCAACAACAGATTTTTCTTTTACTATGTTAAGTTTGTTTTCAAGGTTTTTAACAGATGTAACTGGCGGTAAAGATGTACAAGGCATATCTATAATTGTTGTAATTCCTCCATAAGCTGCTGATAAAGTTCCTGTTTTAAAGTCTTCTTGAGCTGTGAAACCGGGGTCATTGAAATGAACATGTGAGTCTATTCCCCCCGGTATAAGTATTTTACCTTTTATATCTATTATGTTTTCAGCTGATTTATCATTATCTTTATGTGCAGGAATAATTTTTTCTATCCTATCAGTATAATATATGTTAAATAGAATATCACTATCATCTGTTTTTGCATTTAATATTAAATTCATAAATTAACCTCGCAATATTGTTAGTTTTTTTATAATTCGTGAGCCATAACCTCCATAGGAGACCTGAAATATTGCTTTGGAGAGTAAAATAAAAAATTAGTAACTCTACTTGTATAAAGACATGCAAAACTTTCTAATTGATCGGAAAATTTTGTTTTTTCTCTATCTTCTTTGAATGTCATTCCCCAATATTTATTATATCTTTTATTGAGAGTATTATTTAGAATATGATATTCTCTAGTGTTTTCAATAAGAAGTCTTTTTATATTTGCAATATTATTTTCAGATTTTTCTATTAATTCAGTTAAAACCTTTTTTTCAAGTGAAGAACGGGTAATATTTTCCATAGATAGGCTTTTTTGTAGGGATTTTGCCATCATTTTTTGGTAATTAAGTGCTGAATCAAGAATGTTTATTTTTTGGTCATAACGCATCAACGATTTAAACATATCTTTGTTTTCTTCATTTATTTCAATTTCCTCTTCTAAATCTTCAACAATAAGGCATGTTCTCCAAAGAGATGTTTTTTTAACTTTTAAAATATCTCCATAAATATGGTCGCCCACATATAATATGTTTTCTCCCTTTAGCTGAGTAAAACTCTCTAGATGCTCTAAGTTTCCGCCTTGAAAAATTTTGGTTTCAAACTCTTCATCTTTTATTTTATTTCCTTTAGTATCTAGTTTAAATAATTCAGCTCCTTTACTGAAAAATAATGGTTTTTTTGAGCCTACAATAATTAAATCAAAATAATCTCTCCACGAGTCATATTCATTTAATGCACCATCTAGTAAGTAACTCATTACTTTATCTGTATATTCAAAATATGAATTTGTTAATATAAACAGCTTTTTCCCAGCACTTTTAAAATTATGTAAAGTTAAGGGAAGGTCTATTGATTTTTTTATATATCTAGGGATATTTGATATTATTTCTTTTTTTAAAGAGCCATCTCTATGGATTTTATCAGTCATCTTTCTTATATTTTCATATAAACCTTTAAAATCTTCATAAAAAGTTCCTGGAACAAAGTCGTTTACTATTTGAGAAAATAAAGATGTTTCTGGCAGGGAAAACAAAGTGTCTATTCTTACAAAGTTATCGTGTAAATTTAATGGAGTATTGTTTTTTCTATAAGTTTTAGATAAGTCATCATCTGATATTTTATTTAACCCATGGTAACCTTTTATTACAAAGTTATATCTATCTATCTTTAATAAGTTGCCAGTTGTTAAATCAAGAAATAATCCCAGTACGACAAAATTATTTAAATACTTATATTTTAAAATTTCTTTAGGGAAATTTAAAACATCTACCAATCTTTCTTGAACCATTCTATATTGTAAAGACTCAATTGCTAATTTTTCATAAGGAGCAAGAGTATAGTCCATATCAAAACCTATCATTTTTATTTTCTTCATTTTTAAATTTCTATTTACAAAAATTTTCCTGGCCTTTTCTTGTATATTAAAATCAATATCAATATCTCTTTTTAATTCTTTGAAGATGTCTTGCATAAATTCATTCATAAACCTCCTGTCTTTGGATTAAACAAAATGCCAAGTCTTATTTTAGCTTAAAGGAAAGTTATAAGCAAATTTTTTATTTAATTGCATGATGAGTACAAAGAAAAGAAGAGGTCTCATTAAAAATTACTGAAAAATATAAAAAAAGATTGAATCATTCATGCTGTTATGCTATATTACTTCGCCGCGACTATGTTAGTTTCTTGTTTCCTTGCTCGTTACGCGGAAAACGAGCTAAATCCGTAAGGAGGCTTAATGGTATTTAAGTTAGAAAGAATTGAAAGGATTCGTGAGTATGAAATAATCTACATCATGAAACCAGACCTCACAGATGATGAGCAAAAAAATCTTGTAAAGAAAATTGAAGATATTATTGCTGAAAACAAAGGTGAAGTGTTAAAAACTACCTCAATGGGTAAAAGAAAGTTATTCCACGAAACAAAAGGGCAATTAAGAGGTTCTTTTGTTCATTCTATTTTCCTAGGTAATAATAAATTAGTACCTGAATTAGAAAGAAAACTTCGTATTGATGAAAATGTTATTAGATATCAAACAATTAAATTGGTTGATTTAGTAGCAGATGTTGAAGCTAGAAAAGAATTTTATAATTCTCCTAAATTTGAAGAAACTGCTGCAGTAATTGCTAAACCTATCAAAGAAGTTAAAGACGATTATGATAAGTTCAGACCAAGAGGAGTTTAAAGATGGGAAAAAGAGATAATAAATCAAAAGGCGATAAGAAATATCGTTTTAGTCAACCAAGAAGAAAATTTTGTAGATTTTGTGCTGATTCTGCTTATGAAATAGATTACAAAGATCCACAAGTTCTTAAATATTTCTTAACTGAGGGTGGTAAAATCACTCCTCGTAGATTATCTGGTAACTGTGCTATGCATCAAAGAAAATTAGCTAAGGCAGTTAAAAGAGCTAGAATGATAGGAATTCTTCCTTTTACTATTAATAATAAAAGATAGGGGGCTAAGGTGACTGTTGTAATTTTAAAAAAAGATATGGCAAAGCTTGGTTCATTAGGAGATCAAGTAAAAGTTAAAGGTGGTTACGCTAGAAACTTCTTGCTTCCTTATGGTTTTGCTGTAGAAGCTACAAGAAAGAATGTTAAGCAAATTGAACATGAAAAAAGAATGCTTGAAAAAGAAATCAGAACTTTAGAAGCAGCTGCTCAAGTAAAAAAAGGTAAAATTGAAAAGATGACTTTAGAGTTTACCAAAAAATCATCTGAATCAGGTAAACTTTTTGGTTCTGTTACTAATAGAGATATTGAAATTGCTCTTACTGAAAGAGGAGTTAGCATTGACCGTAGAAATGTAACACCTGCTCATGTTAAACTTGTTGGTAAATCTACTGTTGAAGTTAAGCTTTTTAAAGCAATTAAAGCTACAATTAATGTAAATATTATTCCTGAATATATTGTAGAAGAAAAAACTGAAGAAGTTGCTCAAGAAGCTACAAATGAAGAAACTGTAAATGAAGAAATTGTAAATGAAGAAGTGGTTGAAGAAACAACTACTGAAACAGAAGGGGAGTAAATATGGTTGTTATAAGACTTACAAGAAAAGGTAGAAAAAAAGTTCCTTTCTATAGAATAGTTGCTGCTGATTCTAGAATGCCTAGAGATGGTAGATTTTTGGAAAACTTAGGAACTTATGATCCTATTAAAAAAGAAGTTAAAATGAATCTTGAAAGAATAGAACATTGGGTAAAAGTAGGGGCTAAAATGTCTGATACTGTTGCTAAACTTCATGGAAAAGAAGTTGCAAAATAACAAATAACTTATTGGTTGTATTTATATATAAAATATAGAGGTTAAAATATGAAAGATTTAGTAAAAACAATGGCACAAGCACTAGTTGATAATCCTGAAGAAGTTGTTGTTAATGAAATAATCGGAGAGCAAACTTCAATAATTGAATTAAAAGTATCTGAAAACGACCGTGGTAAAGTTATTGGTAGACAAGGTAAAACTGCTAGAGCAATGAGAACAATTCTTATTGCTGCATCCAATAAACAAGCTAAAAGAGTTATGCTTGAGATAATCGAGTAGAATATATGGCGGAGTTAGAGTTAATTCCAGTTGGTAGATTAACAAAAACACATGCACTTAAAGGGGCGCTTAAAATGCGTCCCTTTAACGTTAATACTGAATTTTTTAAATACACAGATGTTATTTACCTTGAAAATGGAAAAGAATATAAAATAGAGAAAATACAAGCCCAAAAAGGAATGTTTATTTTAACTTTAAGTGGTGTAAATTCAATAGATGATGCTATTAAAATAAAAGGAAGTGAGGTTTTTGTTGAAAAATCAATAATACCTATAGCTGATGACGAAATTTTTCTTTCTGATATGATAGGATTTAAGGCTATTTTTAATAATAAAATAATTGGTGAAATTTTTGATTTTGCAGATTATAATGCTGGCTTTATATACATAATAAAAACTGAAAATAACGAAAAATATTATCTTCCTGATAGAGATGAGTTTATAGAAAGAGTTGACTATGACGAGGCTAAAATTTTTTTTAAAAATATAGAAGAGCTTTTAGAGTGATACATTTTATAACTTTATCAATATTTCCACAAATTTTTGAATCTCCTTTAAATTATTCTATAATAAAAAGAGCTAAAGATAAGGGATTAGTTAAATTTTCTCATTATAATATAAGAGATTTTACAACAAATAAACATAAAAATGTAGATGATGCTATTTATGGAGGTGGAGCAGGGCAACTAATGACTCCTCAGCCTATTTTTGATGCTGTTAAATACATAAAACAAGAATATGGAGATATAAAACTTATATTTTTTACTCCAAAAGGAAGGCGATTAACTACAAATTTAGTTAAAGAATTTGCGTATTTACCTGATAATAACATCACAAAGCGATTTATACTTCTTTCTGGGCGTTATGAAGGTATAGATAATAGGATAAGGGAATATTTAGTTGATGAAGAAGTTTCTATAGGTGATTATATTTTGAGTGGTGGAGAATTTGCATCTTTAATTTTTATTGATACTGTGACAAGATATATAGAGGGAGCTTTAGGAAACAAAGAATCTTTAAAAGATGAAAGTTTTAATGATAGCTTATTAGAATATCCCCAATATACAAGGCCTGCTAATTTTAGGGGTATGAAAGTTCCTGAAATATTATTAAATGGTAATCATAAAAAAATAAAGGAATGGCAAATTCAAAAACAAATAGAAATAACAAAAAAAGTTAGAAGAGATTTGCTGGGGGAAATATGAGAAAATTATATCTGGGGTTATTACATTTTCCTGTTTATAATAAAAATAACTTAATAATAACATCTGCTGTTACTAATTTTGATATACATGATATTTCAAGAGCAAGTAAAACTTTTGGTGTTGAAAATTATTTTATTATTACTCCAAATAAAGGGCAACATAAAGTAGTTAGTCAGATTATTGCACATTGGCAACAAGGATTTGGAGCAACTTATAATAGTGATAGAAAAGATGCCTTAGATTCTACATTTTTAATAGATAGCATAGATGATGCAATTAATTTTATTATTGAAAAGGAGGGTATTGAGCCACTAGTCGTTGCTACTTCTGCAAATAAAGATGATGATTATAATCATTTTACTGTAAAAGAGTTAAGAGAAACTCTTAAAACAGATGGAGAGCCTATCTTTTTAGTATTTGGAACAGGATATGGAATGGTTTTAGAACAGTTACCTCAAATAAGATATATGCTTGAACCTATTTATGGGCCAACTGAATATAATCATTTATCCGTTAGGTCTGCTGTTTCTATATATCTGTATGCACTAAAAGCCAAGATTTAAGCTTGGCTTTAATTTTTAGATTTTAAGCTAAAAATTGCTTGTAAAACACAATTTATTGTGATTGAAAGCTTACTAATTAATATTTTTACCAAAAAATGGAGCTAAAGTTTTTAATTCATCGTAAAGTTTATCAAATTGCTTTAATGTTAAGGATTGAGGGCCATCACAAATTGCACAATCAGGGCTAGAGTGAACTTCAACCAATAAACCATCTGCACCAACTGCTAAACTTGCCTTTGATAAATCAGGAACTAAATTTCTATCTCCTGCGGCATGAGATGGGTCTACAAAAATTGGCAAGTGGCTTTCTTGTTTGATTACTGAAACAGCTGTTAAGTCTAGAGTTGATCTATATTTTGTTTCATAAGTTTTGATACCTCTTTCACATAAAATAACATTTTCATTTCCACCCATCAATATGTAATCAGAGGCGAGTAATAACTCATTAATACTTGCACTCATACCCCTTTTTAGTAAAATAGGTTTATTGATTTTACCTAATTCTTTTAGCAAAGGATAATTTTGCATATTTCTTGCACCAATTTGTATTATATCAGCATATTTTAGTATATTATCTAAGTCTCTTATATCCATTAACTCAGTAACAACATTCATTTTATTGCTTCTTGCCGTTGTATATATTAAATCAAGCCCTTTTTTACCAAGCCCCTGAAACTCATAAGGAGAAGTTCTAGGTTTATATGCGCCACCTCTTAAAAAATTAACTCCTTTATTATTTAAAAATTCGGCAGTTTTTTCTAAGCTTCCATCATCTTCTATAGTGCAAGGACCTGCTATTATAGAAAAATGTTTTTTATCTATAGTTGCATTTGGAAATTCTATAGCTTTATTATTAAAGAGAGCAGAGTTAGACAATTTATATTTTCTTTTTAATGATAAAATTTTAATTTTATTTGATATTTTTGTTATTTTTTCAAGAATTTGTTCACTTAAAACTGCATTTATTACAAAAATTGCTTTATTTCTTAATTTTATATATGTAAATTTAATTTGATTTATGGTGAATATATTTTCAATTTTATTAATACTGTTTTCATTTTTTAAATCGCAAATCACTATCATACTATAGTTATTATTATATATGCTGGTAAAATGCAAGAGTTTTTATTTCCAATAACATTTATTTCTTGATAAATTAATAATTATTATTGTAGAATGCTAGATATTTATGGGAGATTCATGAATAATAAAATAGTTGCAATTAGCCAATCTAATTATATCCCATGGAAGGGGTACTTTGATATGATAAATATGGTCGATGATTTTGTTTTATATGATAGTGTTCAGTATACCAAGAATGATTGGAGAAATAGAAATAAAATTAAAACTAAAAATGGAATTCAATGGATTACTATTCCTGTAAGGCAAAAAAGTTTAGCTCAAAAAATTAATGAAACACAAATAAGTAATTCAAATTGGAATAAAAAACATTGGAAAACACTCGTTACCAATTATTCAAAATCAAAGTATTTTAAAGAGTATAGAGATATTTTTGAAGATTTATATTTAAATTGTGAAAGTAATTTTTTAAGCGAAATAAATTATAAGTTTATTATTACGATAAATAAAATATTAAATATTAAAACCAATATTATTAAATCTGATAAATTTAATTTACCTAAAGAGAAAAATGATAAATTAATTTTTATTTGTAAAAAATTAGGTGCAACTACTTATTTATCTGGTCCTGCCGCAAAATCATACATTGATAAAAGCCGGTTTAAAGAAAAAAAGATTAATATTACTTGGATGAATTATGAAGGATACAAAAAATATAATCAATTGTTTCATCCTTTTGAACACAATGTAAGTATACTTGATTTGATTTTTAACGAAGGAAGTAATGCAACAAAATTTATGAGGAGTTTTTAATGATTATTATAGTTGGTGCAACAGGGTTTATTGGAACTTATTTGATAGATGAACTATTAAAACAAGGAAAAGATATTTTAGGGACTTATTATAATAATAGTTCAATAAATAACTATTACTTCAACAACCCTAAAATAAAAATGATAAAACTAGATATTTCTAGAAAAGAAGATTTTAAAAAATTACAACCTCAAAATGTAGAAGCCGTTATATTGTTAAGCTCTTTGCTACCAGCAAATATAAAAGGAACTGAAAATAAAGAAAAATATATAAGAATTAACATACTTGGAACATTAAATGTTTTAAACTTTTGTAAAGAGAATAATATAAAAAAAATAATTTCAACAACAACATATGCTGATGTAAAAAATTTATGGAGCTCCAATAATGCAATTAATGAAAACCAGCTAAGAAGTTATTCATTAATTGGTGATCATGCTGTTTATACAATAACGAAAAATGCTGCATCAGACTTAATAGAGCACTATAATCAAGAATTTCAACTTCAAGGTTCTATATTTAGGCTTCCGCCTGTTTATGGGGCAGGTCCTCACTCTGATATATATGTTAATGGAATATTAAGATCTAGTGCTGTAAATACTTTTATTAATAATGCAATAAATGGCAAGGATATTGAAATTTGGGGCAATAGAAATTTAAAAAGAGATATCGTCTATATAAAAGATGTTGTGCAAGCTTTCATTAAAGCTATTGGAACCAATAAGTCAATAGGAATGTACAATATCTCATCTGGCAAAACAGTAACACTAGAAGATCAAGCAAGTATAATAATTAAGACCTTTTCAACCACAAGAAACACCTCAAAAATAATATATAAACCTCAATACCCAAATAATACAAAATCCTTTCTTTTTGATATTACTAAGGCAAAAAATGATTTTAATTATGAGCCAGAATATACTAATTTTAAAGATATGATGATTGATTATAAAAAAGAACTTGAAACAGATAAAATTAAATACTTGATCAAAACAAGGATTAAACAATGAATGACCAACTACATATAAGTGTTATCACTCCAGTATATAAATGTAAAAATAGTCTAGATGAACTTTATGAACGCTTAAATACAACTTTATATAAAATCAATCATAATTTTGAAATAATTATGATTGATGATAGTAGTCCTGATGATGCATGGGAAAAAATATTACATTTATCTCAAAAAGATAAAAAAGTTAAGGGAATAAAGCTTTCCAAAAATTTTGGGCAACACAGTGCAATAACAGCAGGATTAAATTATGCAAAAGGGAAATGGATTGTAGTAATGGATTGTGATTTGCAAGATAAACCAGAAGAAATTTCTAAATTATATAATAAAGCAATAGAAGGGTATGATATTGTTTTAGGGAAAAGACATCAAAGAAAAGATAATCTTATGACACGATTCTTATCCAAACTTTTCTATAAAACTCTTAGTTATTTTACATCTAATGATTTTGATGAAAGAATTGCACAATTTGGAATATTTTCAAATAAAGTTCTTGAAACACTAAAACAATTTGAAGAACAGAATAGAGCTTTCGCACTTATAATGTTTTTAAATATTGTTGGATTTAAAAAAACTGAAATAGATATTGAACATTTAGAACGTAAAGAAGGAAAAAGTTCTTATTCATTATCTAAAAAAGTAAATATGGCAATTAATTTAATAGTCTCTCACTCTAATAAGCCCCTTATTTTATCTATAAAAATCGGATTTTTAATTTCATTATTTTCTTTTACATATGGTTTTTGGTTAATTATTAAATATTTTATTTGGGGTATTAATATTCAAGGGTGGACTAGTGTTATGGTTTCTGTATATTTTATAGGGGGGTTACTTTTTGCTAATATTGGTCTTGTAGGTTTTTACATAAGTAAAGTATTTGATGAAACTAAGAAAAGACCTATATATATAATAGAAGAAACCACTTTTAAGCTTTAATAATGAACTTTATAACAAATCACTTTTATATATTTTTATCAATATTTTTTTCTGTATCAAGCCAATTAATTATAAAATGGAAAATGTCTAATATATCTTTAGAAAACCACATAGGAATATTCCAAAAGTTTATTTTTGCATTTACAATGTTATTTAATCCATTTATTATTTTATCAATAATATTAACCTTACTAAGTGGATTATCATGGATGATAGCAATGACGAAATTTGATATAAATTATGCCTACCCATTTACAACACTAGGCTTTGTGCTTATTTTCATATTCTCAATACTCATATTTAATGAATCTTATGATTGGTATAAAATCATAGGAGGGATTTTTATAGTTGTGGGTATAATTATTACTTCAAGGAGCTTCTAATGATATCCTTCAATAAACCATGCAACACAAATAACGAAGAGCAATATGTATTAAAAACCTTAAAATCATCTAAAATGTCTGGTGACGGTCATTATTCTAAGAAATGTGAAACATGGTTTAAGAATTATTTAAAAACAAAAAAAACATTGTTAACTCCATCTTGTACTGCTGCTTTGGAAATGTCTGCAATGTTAATTAATATAAAAGAGGGTGACGAAGTAATCATGTCATCTTATACCTTTGTTTCAACTGCAAATGCTTTTGTTTTGAGGGGTGCAAAAATAGTTTTTATTGATATTAATCCTAAAACAATGAATATTGATGAAGATTTGATAGAAAAGGCTATTACCTCTAAGACAAAAGCTATTGTTTTAGTTCATTATGCTGGAGTTTCTTGTGATATAGATAAAGTTGTAGAAATTACCAAACGGAGAAAAATATATTTAATAGAAGATGCGGCTCAGGCAATGGAGGGATATTATAAAAATAAAGCTCTTGGAACTTTTGGAGATATAGGCACATTTAGTTTTCATGAAACTAAAAATTATACAAGTGGTGGAGAGGGTGGATTATTAATAATAAATAATAATAAACTAGTTAAAAGAGCCGAAATAATTAGAGAAAAAGGTACAAATAGAACACAGTTTTTTAGAGGAGAAATTGATAAATACTCTTGGGTTGATTTAGGAAGTAGTTATTTGCCCTCTGAATTACAATCAGCTTATTTATGGGGACAACTTGAAAATGTTGAACTTATAAGAAAAAATAGACTTGATTCCTGGAATTTATATTATGAATTGTTAAAGCCACTTTCCAATAAAAACCTATTTGAACTTCCTTTTATCCCTGATTATTCAAATCATAACGCCCATATTTTTTATTTAAAACTTAAAAATATTAAACAAAGGACAAAATTTATAAATTATTTAAGAGAAAACGATGTTTATTCCGTTTTTCACTATATTCCACTTCATTCATCTATTGCTGGATTGAAATTTGGTAAATTTCATGGAAACGATAATTTTACAACTATAGAAAGTGAAAAATTAGTAAGATTACCAATGTATTATGGATTGAAAGAAGAAGAAATTAGGTATATTGTTGAGGTAATAAAAAAATTCTTCACTCAGTTATAATTCTTCTCAATCCACTTCTTATACTCACCAGTTTTAATATTCTCAATCCAACTAGTATTACTTAGATACCAATCTACAGTAATATCAAGACCCTCGTCGAAGGTAACTGATTGTTTCCAATTAAGTTCTGATTTTATTTTATCACAATTAATAGCATATCTTCTATCATGACCTGCTCTATCCCTTACATAAGTAATAAGCTTTTTATAATAATCTTTTTCTTTATCTCTCTTTTCAGCAACAATTTCACATAGATGGTTTAATAAATCTATATTGGTCCATTCATTTTCTCCACCAAGATTATATGTTTCACCAATAGTTCCATTATTTACGATTTTCCATATCCCAGAACAGTGATCTTCAACATAAAGCCAGTCCCTAATATTTAATCCATCTCCATAAACAGGAAGTGCCTTTTCTTCAAGCATGTTATTAATCATTATTGGAATCAATTTTTCAGGAAACTGCAAAGGCCCATAATTATTACTACAATTTGACATTGTAATAGGTAATCCATAAGTATGAAAGTATGAGTTTACTATATGGTCAGCTGATGCTTTAGAGGCAGAATAAGGATTTCTTGGATCGTAAGGAGTATTTTCATAAAAAAATCCAGTTTCGTCAAGGCTTCCATACACTTCATCAGTAGAAATATGATGAAATAACACATCTTTTCTATCTCCCCAAAGCTTTCTTACAACTTCAAGAAGATTAAAAGTCCCTATTATATTAGTTTCCATAAATTCTTTAGGACCATGAATAGATCTATCAACATGAGATTCAGCTGCAAAATGAATTACAGTATCAATATCATATTTAGAAAATACTTTACTTAAACTTTCATAATCTACTATATCCGTTTTTTCAAAAAAATATCTATTTTCTCCACTTGGGCCATATTTTTTATTAATGTGTTCTAAATTCTCCATATTACCAGCATAAGTAAGCTTATCTACATTAACAACTTTCCCTTTGATACTAACTTTATTAAACAAATAATCAATAAAATTACTTCCAATAAATCCCGCTCCACCTGTAACCAATATATTATTTAATTTTCTCATTATATTCTCCATCACTTGAATCATAATTTCAAATGTACGGGAGAGGCGGTACCTCACCCACCAAAAATAAGACCTAAGGCTTATTTTTCCACACAAAAGACCAAAGGGCTTTGAAGTGGCATTAAAAAACTTCTGCAATTCTTCTAAGATAAATTCCATATCCAGAATTATCTAATGGTCTAGCCAATTCTAATAACTGCTCTTTACTAATAAATCTCTTTCTATACGCAATTTCTTCAATTGATGCAATTTTTAAGCCCTGCCTTTTCTCTATTGTTCTTACAAAGTTAGCCGCATCAAGTAAAGCATCATGGGTACCTGTATCAAGCCATGCAAATCCACGACCAAACACCTTTACACTTAACTCTTTCTTTTCTAAATATATTTTATTAACATCTGTAATTTCAAGCTCTCCTCTTGCAGAAGGTTTCATTGTTTTTGCAATATCAACCACTGAATTATCATAAAAATATAGCCCAACAACCGCATAATTTGATTTTGGCTCTTTAGGCTTTTCTTCTATGCTTATGGCATTCATATTTTTATCAAACTCAACAACACCAAAACGCTCGGGGTCTGCAACATAATAACCAAAAACAGTTGCACCTTTATTATTTTTTATACCACTTTCAAGAAGGTTAACCATTTTATCACCATAAAATATATTATCCCCTAATATTAAGCAAACACTATCACCAGCAATAAATTCTTCTCCAATAACAAATGCCTCTGCTATACCTTTTGGAGCATATTGAACTTTATAAGATAATTTTATACCTAATTGATTTCCATTTCCGAGTAATTTTCTGAATAATGGTATATCATACTCAGTAGAAATTATTAATATATCTTTAATCCCAGCAAGCATTAAAGTTGATAATGGATAATAAACCATAGGCTTATCATAAATAGGCAAAAGTTGCTTTGTTATTATCTTTGTTGCAGGGTATAAGCGACTTCCTGCTCCACCTGCTAGAACTATTCCTTTCATGATTTATTCCCCCCTAAATTAAAAGTCATTATATAAGTATTATATTTGTATTTCAAGATTTATATATAAATTTCTTTTTATTTTACATCTCATTGATATACTAACAAAAAATCATAGAATTTATTAATTTAATATGTTAAAATAGCTTACTTAATGGAAGGGGGATGTTTGAAAATTAAATTAATTATAATATTAATCTTTAGTTTTTTTATATTTTCAAGAGTTGTTATACTAGATAATGATTTGCCTCCAAGAACAGTTACTGATATTTATGCAATTGATGAATTATATTATAATATCTCTGCATTTAATTTATATAAATATAATAAATTAACATATCAAGAACAGCTACCATTTAAAACTAAAAATGATGCAGGAGCAGGTAATATTTTCACATTTTTACTAGGTGGATTATTTTCTATATTGCTATTTAATTTTTTCATAAAATATTCTTACAGCATAAATCTTTTGGATTATTTTAATGAATTTAAGGTTTACTCCAAAAGGTTGTCTTTTGATTCAAATGATACTTTTTTACTAGCTTCTGCAAAGAATATGCTTAACTTCTTTACAACAAATATTTTCAGACTAAATATTTCATTTTTATTTATTTCATTATTACTGTTTCCAAGTTTTGTTTATAAAGTATTTAAGGATAAAAAGTTTATAGATATTTTTATTTTACAATTACTTTTAATGCAGTTTGGACAAAGTATTTTTGAGAATTCATATTCACTAAGAAGATTAACTTATATTTACTTAGCTTTATTAATTCCTAGTTTGTATCTATCCCTAAGATATATTACTCCACAATTTAATTACAAAGATGCAATGATTCACTTTTCTAGTAATTTAGAAGATAATCAAATAACGATAGGACAAGCATCATTTTTATTTAGATTATATAATAACTCACAACCTGTACTGAATTGGTATAATTATAGAGGAATAGATGATAATGCTTATAAAAAGAACTTCCAAAATGCTTTTAAAGAAAAAGATGTAAAGTATACAATAGACTTCTATAATAAAGAACAACCATCGTTACTTTACTAAAAAAAATAGAGGAGGAGTAATAATTGAAAGAAGTATTAAATATGAGAAATAAAATAAATTATAAAAAAATAGCTTTCTATAGTATTTTTATTTTTTTAATAATTCTGGGGAGAGTAATCTTTTTAGATTCAGATCTACCTGCTAATATAGATCTATTAAACCTCTATCCATTTGATGAGGGGTTTTATACACAATCAGCCTTTAATCTATATAATTACGGAACCTTTACCCACAATATTGTTCCTTATATTACCAATGATGCAGGAGTAGCAAATCTATTTCAAACAATATTAACCTATATGTCACTTTTAATATTTGGAAATAATTACTACGGTGTAAGAATGCCATCAATATTTATTTCATTAATTACAATATGGCTTTTTTACTTAACTTTGAAAAACATTAAAGAAGATAATAGTAAATTTACAAATTATTCCATCTTTTCTATGGTATTGTACTTTGTAACAGATTTTGAATATCTATCAATAAGTAGAATTTATGTTCCTACTGTATTCAGAATATTTTTTATCACTTTAATGATTTATATTTTCTCAAAATACTATAAAGAAAGTTATAAGGAAATTTTTACTCACAAACATATATTTATTTTCAGTTTCCTCTCAATGTCTTCAATATTCTTTATTTATATTTACAATATATTTATTTATTCAGCAATAGTATTTACTATTTTTACAGTGTCTCTATTTAATAACTGGAAAAAGAATAAAAAACAAATAGCAAAAGATTCTTTTTTTATTATTCTTGGTACTCTATTTTCTCTAATATTGTTTATCATATATTTAAAGGTTATATATAGTATAAATATAATAGATTATTTTGAAATTACTCTAAGAACAGGACAGGCAAAACAAATATTAAAGAATACAAATTTTTATTCTTTAATATTATTACCATTCAAAACAATTTATGATACATTATCTACAAATATTTTTAGATTTAATATTATTTTATTATTAATATTTCTATTATCATTACCAATTTTTACAAAAAAAATTATAAAAAATAAAAATATATTTAATATATTTTTATTAAACATATTATTCTTCAAATACACACAATCTTTATTTGAAAATACATTCTTTTATAAAAGGCTTACTGTACTGTTACCAGTAATATTAATTATAATATTTCTTACTAAAAATCACTTATTTCAAGATGAATTTAAAATAAACTATAAATATCTTTTATATGTGATATTAAGTTTTGTGCTCACTATTAGTGTATTATATTTTAGGGTTATAAATGACTATAAGTTTGGTGGTCTAAAAACGGCACTTAGACATGGTTATGACGGAAATCTAAAATTAAGTTTTGTAATATTTTCTACAATAATATTATTCTCTTTTATTTTTTTACATATTAAATCTTTAAAAAATAAAAAATATATTAAATATATTTTTATTACTCTAGTAATATCAAATTTATTCCTGATAAGTAATTATACTTACAATTTTCCAACTTATTATTCTAAAAACACCATGATTAAATTAAAAAAAATAAATGGTAAAAAAATTACAGGAAAAGTAGCTTTTGGTTATAGGTTTTATAACAACTCTATACCAATTTTAAATGTATATAAATATATGGATAATCCTGAAAAATATAATGAATACGGAAAATTATTATATCGTTTAGTTGACGAAGAAATTGTAAAATATGCTTTGCAACCAGCATATAATGATGGAAGATTAAACTTGGTTAACAAAAAAAATTCAAACTTTAAAATAGGATTAGATAAAGTTTATTACTCAGGAAATGGAATTTATTTGAAGTTATTAAATTTAAAGATAGATAAATAGGAGTTAATCATGTTATTCAATAAAAAAATATTAAATTTTTTTGTAATCATTTTATTATTTTCAATAATACCAGCCTCCTTATATATAAATTTTTTTATATTCAAATTAACGATTTGGAGTTATGAAACTAAAGCATTGCTTATATATTCGTCACTTATTATAGTAGCTGAATTTCTAGTCCTATTGTTAGCTAGAAAATTATTGTATTTTTTCATTACTAAATATAATATATTTAATAATGAAAAAACTATGAGTTTTCTTAATTCAACTTCAGTTGCTTTCTTATTAGGTAATATTTTTCTATCACTAGCAATCTATAGAACAATTATGTGGTTTACCCTGCCTTTATTCCAAGGGTTAATAATTTTTTTAGTAGGAGTAATATTCCTAAAGAAACAATTTATAAATAACAATAATTTACCTTTTTTAAAACAGTTTTTCACAATTAAAAAATCAAAAAACAAATCAAAAACAAGCTTAAATAAAGTTTATTTACTCTTATTCACAACAGTATTATTGTATCTACTTGTAAGTATTTTTGCTCAATATATAATAAAAAGCAATTATGACCCTTTGAAAAAATCAATGATTTATTATATGGATGGCAGTAAATTTAAACCCGTTTTTAAATAATATTATTCTTTTATGTATGTAACAGAACAATCTCCCATAACACCTGCAGAACCACACCAACTACTAGGATCCACTCCTGTAGGAACATTATCTAAATTAACAGTAACAGACTCACCCGTATTAACAGTTCTCATGTTATCAGGATTAATTCCAATCTGACCAATAGAACCAGAGGAAGTACCTGCAACAAACGATGGCTTACTATTGTCAAAAGAGGCTGTTTTCCCACCCTGATTAAGAGTAGTTGAGGCACTATCTGTAAGAACAGTGCTGTTTGTTTTAGCTTTCATCAATTCATTCCTAATAAATCTTTTAGCCGTTTCAAAATTCTCTCTTGCAGTGTTAATTTTTGACTTTTTGATATAACCCTGATATGCTGGAATCGCAATAGCGGCTAAAACACCAATAATAGCAACAACTATCATTAACTCAATAAGGGTAAACGCTTTACTTTTAAACTTATAATTAAACATCTTACCTCTAATAAAAAAAGGGGCATTGCCCCTTTTTTAGAAAACTTAAAAACAGTGTGTCGTAAATTATTCTTTTACATAAGTAACAGTACAATCTCCCATAACACCTGCAGAACCACACCAATCACTAGCTTCAACACCTGTTGGAGCTCCATCTAAATTAACGCTAACAGTTCCACCGGTTGCAACAGTTTGAATATTAGTTGTAGTGATACCAACTTGTCCCATTGAACCACTTGCAGTAGAAGAAACAAACGCAGGGTTACTGTTATCAAAAGGAGCTTTTTTACCACCACCATTAAGTTCTGCAACTGCATCTGTGGTTATAGTTTTATCGTTAGTTTCACCTTTGGATAACTCATTTTTAACAAATCTTTTAGCTGATTCAAAATTTTCTCTAGCTGTGTTAATCTTTGATTTCTTGATATATCCCTGATAAGCAGGAATAGCGATAGCTGCTAAAACACCAATAATAGCAACAACAATCATCAATTCGATAAGTGTAAAACCTTTTCTTTTCATAATAATCTCCTTTAAAAGATAAAAAAACTTTCTGCTTCCGAAATGGGTAACAGATATAAACA